>JBEKGL010000110.1:0-9197 GCA_050012815.1 Thermoguttaceae bacterium | reverse complement strand
AAATCGTCTGTCCGGAGTTCACATCAGTCTGTCCCAAGACCGGGCAGCCCGATTACGGCACTTTGAGGATCGACTATGTCCCCGGGGCGAAGTGCGTGGAACTGAAAAGTCTGAAAATGTATTTGCAGCAGTATCGCAACGTGGGAATTTTTTATGAAACACTGACGAACCGAATTCTTGACGACCTGTCCGCCGTGCTACAGCCTCGCAAAATGACCTTGACCGCCGCCTTCAATGCCCGAGGCGGCATTACCACCTCGGTTACCGCGAGTTTTCAGAAGGATGAAGGATGAAGGATGAAGGATGAAAAAAGCGGACAGGAAACAGGGGATAGTGGACGGGGAGATGTTGAATCATGAATGACGAAATTAGGCAGAACGCAGAATAATGAACCGAAAACTGCGAACTGTAAACCGTGAACTGTAAACTGAAAACCGAGCATCGAAAATGCCCGATCCGCCCCGCGTGATACTTTCCGGATTTGCCGATGAAGCGGCCAATCACAAGACGGCCGTCGAGCAGTTCGCCGCCTTTGCCGCCCTGGGTCTGCAATACTACAGCATCCGATTCATCGACGTCGGCTCCGGCATCAAGAACGTGATGCGCCTGACTGCCGCGGAAATTCAAAAAATCCACCGCCTGCAAGACGAATACGGCTTGAAGGTCTCCTCGATCGGCTCGCCCATCGGCAAGGTGAAGTTAAGAGACGTCGATGACGGAACCAAGAATATTTACATGCCTTTTAAAAAGTACCTTAACCGCGAGGTGAAAAAAGCCTGCCGGTTGGCGCACGCCTTCGAGGCCGGGCTGATCCGCGGTTTTTCTTTTTATCATCCCAAGGGATCCGATCCGCGCGATTATCTTTCACAGGCGGTCGATCAATTAGGGCAGATCGCCGAGACCTGCCACCACTTTGGCTTGACTTTCGGCCTGGAGGTCGAGGCGAATCTGGTCGGTTCGACCGGCCCGCTTCTGGCCGAGATCCACCAGCGGGTCAATCATCCGGCCATGGTGCTGGTGTTTGATGCGGGAAACATCATTACACAAGGCTATTCGGCGGCGGAAGTTTATGGGCAGTATCTGGCCATGAAACCGGGCCTGGGCTGGATGCACGTCAAGGATTACCGGCATCCACGTCCGCTGCGAAAGGCGGGACACGTGGATGAAGACGCCTTGGCCCACTTTGTGCCGGCCGATATGGGCCACGGCGGGCACGAAAAGATTTTTCGCGATTTCAGTCGAATATTGCCGACCTTGGAAAAGAAGCTTAGCCGCCGCGGAGTGCCGGGCGTGTTTTTAGAACTGGAACCGCACCTAAAAGGCGGCGGACAATTCGGCGGCTTTAGCGGCCCGGATGGAATGGGCGTCGCCCTCGGCGGACTGTGCCGAGTGCTGGACTCGGCGGGTATCGCTTACCATCTTCGCGATTTCGCCGACGTCAAAGCCGTTGAGAAAAGGATGAAGGATGAAGGATGAAGGATGAAAAGGGCGATAGCGGAGAGACAACAACAGACAGAGTGAAAGATTATTGCATACTAATTAACGATGAGTGATGAATACTTCCCCATTTTGTAATGAAAACTGATTCCGTCAACCACCTATAGGCTATAGACTCCGCCCTTTTTATCTTCATCCCTCATCCTTCATCCCTCATCCTTCCCATCATAATCTTTCCCGGCAATCTCAGATATTGCATCATGCTCGCTCGGCGTTTTTCTTTCCTCGTCTTTGGAATGGTATGTTTGTATTGAATCGAGCTTTATCGACCCGCTAGCGAGCAATTGAATGGTCAGTATGACATATTGGGCGCCCCAGACGATGGCCACGACGAAACTCATCATTGCCGAAAAAAACGTGAGGTTGTTGGGAAACCACATCTGCCAAACACAGAGGAGTCCCAAGCCGGTGAGTCCGCCTATCAAGGCTACCGCCAGTTTTGAATACATAGAACGCATCATTTGCCCCCGGTCGTAAGTGCCCAGCGCGTTTTGCATGGAGTATTTGGCCAGGTTGCGGAGCACCGTGATATCGACTTGCTTTTCCGGCGCCAAGGTATGGGGCATAAGTTCCACGGGCTCGCCGCGCTGGGCTAATTTGGAAACGGGCGCTGCCGGAGAAGCAGGCGCCGTTTCCAGCGGCGACGGCGCCGTGTCCCGCCGGCTCGATGTCGAGGTATAAGGATTATCCGTGCCGGAAATCAACTCGCCCTGCGTGCTGCGAATTCGCTGCATCAGGCGGGCCATGTAATCGTCGACCGATTCTTCCTCATGCGCCGGAGCGTGCTCGGGAAAGTCGCCGTCCGTCGTCTCGTCTGCCGTGGAACTATCCGTCTTCCCCGGCTTGTCTGTATCATGACCTAAAGGACGACGATCATCGGAATCCTCCGGCGATTTATCGGTTTGAGACGGCCGAGAGGCTTCGACAGCCGGCGTTTTGCCGGTTGTAGAATGCTCTTTTGACGCCGCTTGTTCGGTCCGTTGGGCTTCCCAAAGCTCGCGATCGCGCTGCTGCCGGGCAAATTGCTGTTCCCAATTTTGCTTTTCTGCCTGGAACCGTGCTTGCAGGATTTCCAGTTGGGCGGCCTTTTGCTCTGCCTCTTCTTCCCGCGAGGCAAGAATTATTTCCCGAGCATTGCACGATTCTTCCCATTGTTTACCCTCGTTTTCCAAATTCGAGCGCATCAAATCCACTTCCGCCGCGCGAGTTTGAAGATCGGCCGATTGGGCCAGGATTTCAGCCGATTGTTTTTTCAATTCATCGGCCTTGTTTTCAAGTTCCGCGGCCAAGGCTTCTAGTTCCGTCTTGCGCTCATCTAATTGCCGCTGGCGGTCTTGGAGTTGTTGTTGCGAGAGTTCTTGTTCGGCCCGCCATTGTTGTTGCTGTAAAGTCCAGGTTTGCCGCTGGGACTCCAGTTCGGCTTTTTGGGCCTTGAGCCGTGCAAGTTGTTCCTCCTCCGCTGCCGCCCGTTGCCGCGATTCCGCCGAAAGCGAGGCGCTGCGAAGCTCTTCCCACTGGCGGCGTTCTTCTTCAAGTATGTTTTGCTCCGCCCGTAGTTTGGCGGTGGTATCTTCTAATTGTTTTGCCCGCAGATCGAGAGATTCTTCTTGCTGGAGAAGTTGGCTCTTACACGCGTCGAGTTGCCGCGATTCCGCCGAAAGCGAGGCGCTGCGAAGCTCTTCCCACTGGCGGCGTTCTTCTTCGAATTTGTTTTGCTCCGTCCGTAGTTTTGTGGCGGTATCTTCTAATTGTTTTGCCCGCAGATCGAGAGATGTTTCCTCCTGGAGAAGTCGGCTCTCACGCGCGTCGAGTTGTTCCGACTGCAATTTCAACTCGTATTCTTTTGTCGACTCGGCCGGCGTTGGATGTTCTTGATATTGATCCGTGTAAAACGCATCAGCACCGGGCGAAGGGGCGGCGATTTCGCCCGTGGCCACGACCTCCAATTCCAGCCATCCGATGCTCAATCGGTCGCCGGCGGATAAAGGCGCATTGGTAAACGTTCGTCCGTTGAGTCGGGTGTCGGGCGACCAGCGGCGGATTACAGCGCCGTTGGGACCGCGGAGAATCAGGCAATGAACCTCGTCCACGCCCCGCCCTCGCAATCTAAGCGTGCAATTCTCTCCGGAGCCGATCGTACACTTGGCCGATCTTAGCCGGAGCAATTGCCCATTATGGTTCGATCCTCGAACTCTCAGCACCAGATCACTCAAAGCCGAACCCAAAACACTGGGATTAACAGTGCCTGTGACCATTTTCATGACCTCGTTTTCTTCTGAATTTCATAATCAATATGCCCCAATGGTCTTACACCTAGCGGGCAAAATAATTTCATAACATCTCACCTGCATTTAGCTTACGGCAATAGGGAGGTCAAAATGGGAATGATGATTAAAATGGAGTAAGTAGACTTTAACGAAAAACGGCTGTATATCTTTGTTGGTTTTGACGATTATCCGATAGCGACTTTGGATGCAACAAAAAACACCTAGTTTAATGAAAACACAAACAGTATTTTTCATGCTCGCTGAGTGTCCTATTGAGCGATTTGCACCTACTCATTCAGGCGGGGCTTGGATGAGTCACAAAGGCGATTCTTAAATTATTGATAAATAATGAGTTATGGCAATCTGGCAGTGATGGCCCAAACAAAAAAACAAAAAATATTTTTAGCCCGCACAAGGGCAATATGCGTAGTATGATTTGGTTGCTACTGTTCAGTGGCTTTTTCAAAGTTTTGTCTGGGTAGCGCCAGTCTCATAACCCAGTGTTGGAAACAAGAGGAGAGTTCGACAAGGCTTGTCTGAAGGGGGGCAACCTTCAGTGCGGCCAGGATCGGACACCGAGGTGAAGTCCTATGAGCCGCAAAGACGCTATTTTAACCCTGCGCCAGATCCTCTTGAAGCGACGTGACGCCTTGCGCAAGGCTCTGGCTGGGGATCTGAGTTTGTTAAGGGAGCTAAACGCGCAAGCCTCCGGCGACCTGGTCGACGCCGCCCTGGATTCGGTCCAGGACGAAATCAGTTCCCAACTAGCCGAAGTGGAAAGTCGCGAACTTGCCCGCATCGAGTACGCCTTGGAGCGGATGCATGAAGGTCAGTTCGGCATTTGCGAAGGTTGCGGGACCGGCATTCCCATGGCCCGTTTGCACGCCCTGCCCTATGCCACGTATTGCATTAAATGCCAGCGGGAGATGGAACGTCAGGGCGCCGCGTCTGCTTCGGATGTCGATTGGAGCCGATTACTGGACGTTCCCGGCAACGATGCGGAATTGTCGATCAATGACATCGAAATCGATGTTTCTTGATCTTGCCTTCCGTGGAAGGTATACTTAGGCTAGTAAGGGGAAAGCCTATAAAATCCCCGTTTAAATCAACTTAAGCCCACGGGCTGCAACCCGTGGGCTTTCATGTCCTAAAACCATGCCACGGCCCATGTCCCCTGCTCACCACCCACTGCCTACTGCCCACTGCCCACTGCCCACTGCCCGCCGCCCACTTTTATATATCGTTTTTATAGCAATATTTTCGCTCTTGTTTTTCCCTGCGCGGCTGCCGGCCCAAAATACGATTCCGGCGTCGTTGGAACACGCCAAAATCCTCACGCCGGAAAGGCAAGCCGAATTGCGGCAGGAACTCCAACGGCAGTTGCCGGCGTTGGAGGCCCAATCGGCCGCCATGAAGACCGTGGCCAAACTGGTCGGTCCCTCGGTGGTGTTTATCGAATCGCAGCGCGGGCCCGATGCCACGCGCAGACACACGATCCAAGAGGACGGCTCCGGCGTAATCATCAAATGGAAAGAAAAATTCTACATACTGACCAATCGGCACGTCATCCGCGACACCACGATTAGCGCAATTAAAATCGACCTGGCCGACGGACGCCGCATTGCGCCCGACAAAACCTGGAACGATGAAGAGTCGGACGTCGCGGTTTTGGCCGTATCCGCGCCAGACCTGGTCGCCTCCCCGCTGGGCGACAGCGACCGCCTGGAAATCGGCGACTTTGTTCTGGCCATGGGCAGCCCCTTCGGGCTGAACCAGTCGTTTACGCACGGCATTATCAGCGGCAAAGGCCGGCGGAATCTGAAGTTGGGCGAAAATAACTCCAAAAACGGCGAAACCAGTTTCAGAAATCAGGATTTCTTGCAGACCGACGCCGCCATCAATCCGGGCAACAGCGGCGGGCCGCTGGTCAACCTGCACGGCGAAATTATCGGCATCAACACCGCCATCGCCAGCAGTTCCGGCGTGAACGAGGGTTGCGGATTCGCCATTCCCATTAATCTCTTCATGTTCGTTGCCGGCCAACTCATCGAAACCGGCAAGGTAACCCGGGGGTATATCGGTGTGCAGTTGAACTCCAGATTCGGGCCGGAATCGGCCGCCGACGCCGGCCTGCCCCGGTTGATGGGCGCAAAAATAAACGGCATTTCGCCCCGCACGCCCGCCGAGGCTGCCAAACTCCAGCCCGGCGACATTATCCTCGAATTCAACCATATCCCCATCGACGACGACGGCCAACTGGTAAACGTGGTCAGCATGACCGAAGTAGGCGCCACCGTGCCGCTGTTGATTTTCCGCAATCGCGAAACGCTCACACTGCAAATCCAAATCCACGATCGCGCGAAATATCCGCAGTAAACGCTTTTCGCAACCTGTTAGCCGTTTGCAGCAAAATGCATGGAACGACAATTATTTAACACGAAAATACGAAAGAACGAAAACACGAAAAAGAATTGAAGATTTATATTTCGTATTTTCGTTATGTCGCTCTTTCGTGGTGAAAGCGGGTAGCACCGGTTTTCTAAACCGGTGGGACGAAGTCCCAAGAGGCATTAACAAATTATTTCGATTCTAGTTTAACCTCTTGCGGCAAAGCCGCCCAGGTTCGAAAACCTGGGCTACCCCCTGACCCCTGACCCCTGACCCCTGTCTACGGCACCAAGAAACATCGTCCGTGCGATAAGATATCATGCAACGATGTGGGGTTTCGCCAAGGTTCACCTTCATCATAGTGTAGGAGAGGATCGTAAATCATGTATTTATTCAAGAATTGAGCTTCGCGTGATTTTAACTTTATCATAATATCGGTGCTCCACACAACAGGCTTGCCATTTCCGGGCGAGGACAATTCAAAATTCATCCCCTGACCGTGCATCCAGTCTTTCACGCCCTCGGGAAAGTATTGATAAGGTTCGCCGGAGAACGAGTCCTTGGGCAATTTCTCGAAATACGGCCCGACCAATTCATCCAGGGTTTTCGGGTAGACGCCGTGTTCGAGTTTCCAAGCCTGCAAAGCCAAAACGATCCGTGTTGCACGGCGATTGTTTTCCATGGAGGCATATTGACGATTAATAGAAAAATTTATTTGCCATAAATATGTTCTAAGTAGTTCCCTGTCATATAAGGAATTTGTGAAGAAGAATGCATATTGCTTACTTTGCGAGAGAACATCAATAGACTTGCCGGCCTTAACATCCTCCACGGCACGGCGAGCGGATTCCATATCTTGGTGCGTGATCAAATTTAACAACCGTAGCGACCGGGCGCGTTCCCAGGGAAGCCGCCCTAAAAAAAAGAAAGAGTTTTGCATAATCGGCGTATTATAGATGCCCTCGCGGATGGAGTTCCTTGTGCTAATGTAACGATATTCAATTTGCGCCTCTCCCGCGGGCATGTCGGCCGTGAGTTTTTCGATCTGGCGGATGGCATTCTTGATCCGCTCGGGGGTCTGACCGTTTCGATTTGCCCAAAACGGCAACTGTTCGTAAACACGGCTTTCGAGATAATCGCCCGAATTCAGCGTAGAGTCAAATTGTTTTGAAATTCGAATGGCTGACAGATATCTTTCTAAAGCCGCGTCTAATTGTCCATCGGATTCCAGCATCATTGCGCTATAGATTAAAAAGTTCGTCATTCCAATAGTAAATCCAAAACGTCTTTCTGCCGTAAAAGGATAAGAAGCGATCCTTTCCGCCCCTTTGCTGGCTTCGATTAAAAGGGAAATCACTTCTTGATTTGCCTGGACCAAACTGATTTCCTTGGCAGATAATGCCTTTGGAATTGTGTCATCTGTCCAAACGGGTACTTTCCCTTCTTCCTCCGCCTTTTTCTGGATTGCTTCCCACTTCTCATCCTCTATTTCATTCCATAGTTTCCGATCAAACAGATCGTCGGCTTTTTCGAAAAGCCTTCGTGTCGCCTGTTCTTCGGGCGTTAGCGGGCGCTCAAATTCCGAGATTGAAAAGCCGGGATCGACGGCCGGGATCTGGTAAACTCGATAAAGCGGCACAACCGTCAATAAAACGATAGTCGGCACGGCCAATACCAATCCCGGCCGCAGCCACGAGCCAAATGTGTTGCGCTTAAGAATCCAATCCGGCGCCCGCAGCCAGGTTGCCAGCAGCAATATCGCCGGTATCGGCAGTACGGACCACAATAAGTTCATACCGCACACCCACATATATGCCGCCCAGCCCGTGAGAAGGGCTGTGATAATCAGGCTGAACAGTCCGGCCAGAAATCCGCTGCGGAAAAACATGGAACAAAACTGCCCCACGCATAAACTCAACATTGGGTATCCGAATAAAAATAATATGGATGATGAAATCCCAAACCAGTTTTCTTGCCAACGCCAATTCTTGACATGATCGAAGAAAATGTTGCTGGAAAGACATGCTAAAATAACAACCAGGCAGAATGGAACGATAATAATCAGCCAAGGCCACAATCGGCTAAACCAAACCGTCCGCGAACCGATGCCCCGCTCGGCAAAAAAATGCAAACTCCTTTGCCTCTGATCGGCCAGAAATGTAAAGGAACCGACAAGCGGCGGCATGGCCAAAGCCAATGGGATGAAAATGCTGAGACAAGATTGAATCCAAACTTGATATGGAATAATGCCGAATCGCGAATATTTATTTATCAACCAGAGTTGGATAAGCGTTAAAATCAACGGCGCCAACATTACCAAGACGACAATTGCCAGCCAACGGGATTGCCGCCAATGCTGCCATGTAAGCCGTCGGAGAATAGTCCAGAAGTTGGAACCAGACATATACTCCTTAAGCGTCTTTGACTTGCTTGTGGCTTTGATCCCCGCATTTATTAGGGGTAGGTTGATACCAAATACCGGCCGCACTTTATCTTTGAACCATCCACGGCCAAGAAGGATATTCACAATGGCCAATAAAACGCTCAAGGCAACAAACATCTGCATGGGCAATAATGACTTACTTGGAAATGGGATTTGCATTATCCCGGCAATCACGTAAGAACCCGTGGATGCAACTGTCACGCTGACGATGGCCGCCAGCAACGGCCGTTTCAGAATTAGCGAAAAAAATACGCCCCAAACCATGTATAACCAGGCGCCCATGCAGGCAATGGCCAGCGTATCCCAGATCCGCATCTCCCAAATAGTAACGTATTTTTCCATGGGCAACCGTCCGCCGGCCAGGCATAACGCCAAAATGCCCAATACGGCGAACATTGCGAAGGTGCTCAGAAATGCAAGAGCGATTTTCCCCCAAAAAACTTGCATTGCCGTTGCGGGCAACGAACGCTGAAATTCATAAGTTTCAGCGTCGTACTCGCCGGCAAAGGTCGTCGATGCGCAGCCCAGCACATAAAACACCGGCGTTGCCAAAGCAATGTAAAAAAACCACAGATTACGCTCATCCACGCGATCGTTGAATT
>JBEKGL010000109.1:0-9231 GCA_050012815.1 Thermoguttaceae bacterium | reverse complement strand
TCTTTATCGCTTATGATTTTTATTTGCCGCTGATAGTGCCAAACCGCGGCCTCGGGCGGATCGCCCACGGTTTCCTCGAACCCGCCGTTTTCGATCGCCGGCCTGGTCGGATCGGGCTGCACTTTGCGCTGTGATTCAGCCTTGCCGGTCATGGGCACGAACAGCGTCGGCTTCAGGGCCTCGGTTTCCAGCTTGCCCTTGGTCTTCTTGAGCAAGTACAGCGTTTGCTGATAACGTTCGCCCATGGGAATTATCATCCGTCCGCCTTCCTTGAGCTGTTCGACCAAGGCCGGCGGCACGTTCTCGGGCGAACAGGTGACGATGATTTTGTCGAATGGGGCGTGTTCGATCCAGCCCTGATACCCGTCGCCGATCTTCACGTACACGTTATCGTAGTGCAGACGCTCCAAAACCTTCGCGGCCTTGCGCCCCAAAGACTCGACGATCTCGATCGTGTATACTTCGCGCGCCAGGGGGCTTAACACCGCCGCCTGATACCCGCTGCCGGTGCCGATTTCCAGCACCTTGTCCTCGGGCTGAGGGTCAATGGCCTCGGTCATGTACGCCACAATAAACGGCGGCGAGATGGTCTGCCCTTCGCCGATGGGCAATGCCATGTCGAGATACGCCTGTTTGCGCTCGTTGATCGGCATGAACTCGTGCCGAGGCGTGCGGCGCATGGATTCGATTACCCGGGGATTCTTCACCCCGGCATCGACTATTTCCCGATCGACCATCTTGTTCCGCGCGGTCTCAAACTCCTGGCGGCCCTGCGATAAAACCCGATCTGGAAAAAAACACCAGGCCAACAAGATGATTATAACCGCTTTGCCGGTGTGCTGTTTTAGTTTCATTGTTCAGGAAAACTCCATTTTTTCATCGTTCCGGATGGTTCTTTCTTGATTATACTTGATTAAACCCGCAAGCCCAAACGGGCTGTCCTGTTTTTCACGGCTAATTTCTGCCATAATCGTTATTATGCTCAAAAAAGACCTGAAAAACCGGATTGTCGACTACCTGCTTCCCCTTGTTCAGACGCCCGGTCAATACATCGGCGGCGAATGGAACGCCGTGTGCAAGGACCATCGCGCCGTGGACGGCACGTTGTGCCTGGCCTTTCCCGACGCCTATTCCATCGGCATGAGCCATCACGGCCTGCAGGTATTATACGCGGTGATGAATAGCCGCAATTGGGCTTGCGAACGGGCATTCACTCCGCTTGCCGACATGGAGCAGTTGCTCCGCCGGCACGGACTGCCGCTTTACTCTCTGGAATCCTTCACGCCCCTTTGGCAATTCGACGTGCTGGGCTTTTCATTGCAGTACGATCTGTCATACGGCAACGTGCTAACGATGCTCGACCTGGGCGGCATCCCCTTGGCGGCGGAAAATAGGACCTTGGAGCATCCGCTGGTCATTGCCGGCGGGCCATGCGTTTTCAATCCCGAGCCCATGTCGCGTTTCTTCGACCTGTTCATCATCGGCGACGGCGAACAGAGCCTGCCCGCGGTCTGCGATGAGTGGCTGAGGCTGAAACATTCCATTGCCGACCGCGAAGCGATGCTCTTTGAAATGGCCAAACAATTTCCCTTCGTTTACGCACCGCGCTTTTATCGGCCAGAATTCGATCACCAAGGCAGAACGATCGCCGTTCGGCCGGTGCGCGGCGATTTGCCCGAGTGCATCCAGCCGGCGGTGGTCGATTTGGAATCCATTCCATTGCCCGCCGCTCCGGTGGTGCCGCACGTGGAGTGCGTCCACGACCGCATCGCCGTGGAAATAATGCGCGGGTGTCCGGGCAAGTGCCGGTTCTGTCAAAGCACCACGAGCAAACGCCCGCTTAGGTTTCGCAAGGCGGAAACCATTGTCCGGGCGGTTTTGGAGTCGTATCGCAACACGGGCTACAACGAAGTTTCGCTGCTCTCGCTTTCCAGCAGCGATTATCCTCAATTCGACAAGCTTATGCGGCAACTGCAAGAGGTCCTGCGCCCGCTGTGCGTGGGCATCTCGCTGCCCAGCCTGCGAATCAACGAAGAACTGGCAATGGTGGGCGATTTGATGGGCACCGCCCGACATTCCGGACTGACGCTCGCGCCCGAGGCCGCCCTGGACGACATGCGCAAACAAATCGCAAAGCCCATCGACAACGAAGACCTTTATGCCGGATGCCGCAAGGCCTTCGAGCAGGGCTTTAATCGAGTGAAATTGTACTTTATGTGCGGCCTGCCCGGCGAACGGAAAATCGACCTGGACGGAATTGTCGAAATGTCGGAGCACATCGCCCGGCTGGGCCGAGAGGCGACCGGCCGCTTTCCCACGGTGGTGGCCAACGTATCGAACTTCGTGCCCAAGCCGCAAACGCCCTTTCAATGGAATGCCATGCAGAGGCGCGAATACTTTCACGATGCCCACAGGCAACTACGCCAATACAAGCGGCTGGGATGCGTGCAATTAAAATGCCACGACGTGGAAACAAGTCTTTTGGAAGGCGTGCTCTGCCGCGGCGACCGCCGAGTGGGCGAGGCCGTCGAGTTGGCCTGGCGCCGCGGCGCGCGATTCGACGCCTGGGCTGAACGCCTCGATCCGAACTTGTGGTGGAAAGCCCTATCCGACGCCGGCGTGGACGTGGAACAAACCCTGCACCTCCCCTGCCCTGCCGGCGCCCCCCTGCCCTGGGATCACATCGGCATCTGCCAAGGCCGCCAATATCTGGAACGGGAATATAACGAATCGCTAGAACAACTCACGCAAATGGGTTTTAATAAGGGATTAGGGATTGGGGATTAGGGATTAGAATGTAAAGCCTCGACCAGTGGTCGCGGTTTGGTTGCGACCAAAGGCCGCACTAGGGATTAGAGAGTTTTCCGTCGAGGTTTGATCGATGAGCACGGAAGCCTTTTCATATTGGTTCAATATCATAGAGATGGCAATCTGGGCGGTGATAGCCGTCATTATTCTGGCTGCCAGATTTCGCCGACAAAAATGGCGTTCATTTAATCTGCCCTTGGGATTTACCTTTTTGGTCTTTTCCTGGTCTGATTACATAGAAGCGAATATCGGTTCCTTTTGGGAATCCTGGTGGCTGTTTGCCATGAAGGCTGCCTGTGTATTGTCAATGGCTTATCACGTTGTTAAGTATTATAAAGGCTTGAAATCTGATGGAGCCTAACGAGCGATAATAATCCCCTTGATACAAAAGAAATGAGCCCCGACCCCATTATCCCCATTATCCATAAACCACCAATAATGTAATATATTATTTAAAATCAACAACAATTGTGAATTATCACTTACAAAAATACCCTTGATCCATTGAGAACCTAATGCATGCGACACAAACATCCTAAACACATGCTCGTTCAATCGACATCCACTCGCGAAAGCAGGGCTTGGACAATTTCCAAGGTCCTGATTGCCGTTGCAATTGCGCTATTTGTAATTACGCGTTTCTACATGCTGTTTTTTTTCCATCCGTTTATCTCGGATATTGTCTTGTATTATGGATATGCAACCAAGGCCATCGACTTGCGGCAAACGCCCTACACGCAAGACTTCATGGTTCCATATCCTCCGCTGGCATATTGGACGACGTGCGTGCCGCGGATGTTCGACGAACGCCGAATAAAGAGTACTCAGGAACCTCAAAAAACACTAATGTACTTTGAATACACCCGTGGATTTCGAGGCATGATGTTTCTTTGCGATCTGGCGTCCTTCGTAATGCTTTTGTTGATTGTTCGGAAGCGACGTCCGCAAATGGCCGGTTGGGCCGGGCTGCTTTATGTAATTACGACGGCTATATTGGGCAACCTACTCTACGACCGGATCGACGTGGCGCTGCTCATGTTTATGATGTTGGGCGTCTACTGCTGGACGCGGTCCCTTCGAGAATCACGCTGGGCAGTTCACTGGGCAACATTGTCATACGCTATTATCGGACTGGGCGTCAGTTTCAAAGTAATTCCCCTAATTATCGTCCCTTTTTTCCTGCTTGCCGATTTTCATACCCCGCGCCGATTTATTCGATTGGGCTCCGCGCTGGCCGTATTAGCCGCCTCGATCGGCGTGCCTTTTTTGATTCAGTGGTCGGCCACCGGGCGGGGAGTGTTTCACGTTTTCAAGTTCCATGCCGAGCGGGAAATTGAGCTGGAGTCGCTATATTCCTCGTTGATGTCGATTGCCTCGAACTTCGGATCGAAAGTTTTCGTCTCGTTCTCGCACGGCGCTAATGACCTGTCCGGAGACTTGGGGCATACGATGAAGATTTTGTCCACGGTCTTGCTGCTTGTTTTTCTCGCGGTCGAAGGCCTTTGGGCGCTGATGCGATGGTCACGCTATACCCGGCAAGACGCCTATCGCATTGCCTGCTACGTAATTCCCGGTTCCGTGATTTTTTCCAACGTTCTTTCGCCGCAGTATTTCATTTGGGCCTTTCCCCTGCTGCTTCTATTGGCGGTCGAGATATTTCCTAAAGGAATCGTCTCGCCGTTGATTCTCGCTGGTTTATTAATTGCGTTGGCCGTGATGACGACCTGGATTTTTCCGTATAATTACTTCGGTGACGGATCGCATCCCCATGCCCTTATACCGTTAAATGCGGTCCCTCTCTTCTTGCCTCCTGCTCCCATGCCTACTTTCATCCTTGGATTCCGCAATTTTGCCTACCTGGGAGTGGTGTTGTGGCTGGGAGTGATGCTTTATAAACGCATCGACCAGGTGAATGATTCTTCCGGGGTCTGGTCGGCTCCGGGAATTCGCGACGCGAGGTCTTTTACAAGGGCCATGAATGCGGTTTCCAGATTGATTTCGTCTTCTGGCGATTGTTTGCCATGAAAGCCGCCTGCGTATTGTCAATAATTCTTGCGGTGGTGTGGCGGCGGGGCGGCAAATAAGATAATATATTATTCAAGGTTAATGGCGATCAGCGGCAGCGCCATCCATAGGCACTTGTACAAACGTCAATCTTTCCAGGACTCAACGCATGGGACGTAAACACCCCAAAAACATGCCGGTTCAATCCACATCCACTCCTGACGGTAAAACTTGGACAATCTCCAAGGTGCTCCTTGCCGTTGCAATCGGGCTGTTTATATTGACGCGTTCTTACATGCTGTTTTTTTTCCGCCCGTTGATCTCCGACGTCCTCATGTATTATAGATATGCCGCCAGGGCCGTTGACTTGCAGCATACGCCCTACACGGAAGACTTCGTGGTTCCATACCCTCCGCTGGCATATTGGACGACATGCGCGCCGCGCCTGCTCGACGATCGCCGAATCACGGGTGAACGGGATCCTCAGATCACGCCGATATACTATGATTACAGCCGCGGATTTCGAGGCCTGATGTTCCTTTGCGACCTGGCGTCCTTTGCATTGCTTTTGTCGATTGCCAGGAAGCGTCGCCCGCAAATGGCTGCTTGGGCCGCGCTAACTTATGTAATCACAACGGCCATTTTGGGCCACGTGCTTTACGACCGGCTCGACGTGGCGTTGCTCATGCTGCTGATGCTGGGCGTCTACTGCTGGACGCGGTCGCTTCGAGAATCACGCTGGTCAATTCCCTGGGCAATATTGTCGTACGCGATTATCGGACTGGGCATTAGTTTCAAAGTAATCCCCCTGCTTTGTGTCCCTTTTTTCCTGCTTGCCGATTTTCACGCCCCGCACCGATTTTTTCGATTGGGCTCCGCGCTGGTCGCATTGGCCGTGACGATCAGCGTGCCATTTTTAATTCAGTGGTCGGCCACCGGCCCCAGCGTGTTCGGCATTTTCAAGTTCCACGCCGAGCGGGAAATTCATCTCGAGTCGTTATATTCCTCGTTGATGTCGATTTCTTCGCTCTTCGGAGCGACGGTTTCCATCTCCTACTCCCACGGGGCTTTTAACCTATCCGGAGACTTGTGGCACGTGATGAAAATATTGTCCACTGTATTGCTGCTTGGATTTCTTGCTGGCGAAGGTTTTTGGGCCCTGCTTCGTTGGTCGCGCTATACTCGGCAAGACGCCTATCGCATTGCCTGCTACGTAATTCCCGGTTCCGTGATTTTATCCAACGTGCTTTCGCCGCAGTATTTCATCTGGGCCTTTCCCCTGGTGCTGCTATTGGCGGTTGAGATATTTCCCAAAGGGCGCGTCTCGCCCTGGATTCTAGCGGGTTTATTAATCGCCGTGGCCGTAATGACAACCTGGCTTTTTCCGTATAATTTCGTCAGCGACGAATCGAATCCGAATCCGTACGCCCTTATTCCGAGTGTAAACGCGGCTGCTCTAGGGTTGCCTCCCGCCACAACGCCCGCCATTATCCTCGCACTGCGAAATTTCACCTACCTGGGAATGGTGTTGTGGCTGGGAGTGATGCTTTATAAACGCATCGATCAGGTGAACGAGCAATCCCCTTAATTATTCATAAAGTTACACTAGCCCGAAGCGCAAGCGAGGGATGCAGGCGGGTTCCCCTTGCTTGCGCTTCGGGCTGGTGTGCGGAAATGTGTGTTCAGGCCGTGATGCCTTTTGTAAGGGCCATAAAGGCGGTTTCGAGATTTATTTCATCTTCCTTGAAAAGTTTCAACTTGTAACCCGCCTCGACGAGCATGGTCGCCAATTCACAATAGTCGTCCACGTTTTCCTTTAGAGTGACAAAAATTTTTCCCTCGCGGATATCCACGCTTTCCACGAGATTGTTTTGCTCGAGCAATTTTGCGGCGCCTTCCGCGTCGCCGGTCACGCCCACGGCCAGCAGCGTGCGCTGGCGGACCTGTTTCATCACGTCCGATACGTTGGCGTTTACCAGCAGTTCGCCGCGTTCGATGATTCCCACCTTGTTGCAGATGTCGGCCAACTCCGGCAGGATGTGGCTGGAAACCATGATCGTCTTGCCCAGCTTGCGAAGCTCTTTTAACAGGCCGCGGATTTCGATTCGCGCCCGCGGGTCCAGACCGCTGGCCGGCTCGTCCAACAACAGCACCTTGGGATCGTGCAGCAGCACCCGGGCCAGCCCCAGACGCTGGGTCATGCCGCGGGAAAGACTGGTGACAAAGGCTTCGCGCTTGTAGCCCAGATCGACCAAATCCAGCACCTCGTTGCAAACCTGCCGCCGCTTGGGTCCCTTGATGCGATACGCCGCGGCGAAAAATTCCAGATACTCGATCACCTTCATGTCGTCGTACACGCCGAAAAAGTCGGGCATGTACCCGATCAGCCGACGGATTTCCTTGGGATGCGTGTAAATCGAATAACCGCATACCGTGGCTTCGCCCCAGGTCGGCTGCAGCAACGTGGCCAGGATCCGCATGGTGGTGGTCTTGCCCGAACCGTTCGGGCCGATATATCCGAACAAATCCCCCTCGACCAACTCCAGCGAAAGGTTGTTAATCGCCCGCAATTCACCGTAAACTTTTGTGAGGTCTTGTGTTTTGATCATGACAGTGGTCAGTGGCCTTCGTTTAGCCCCGGAGCTTGCTCCGGGAGTTTTTACCACAAATGCAAGTACGGTCAGTGGGTTTCGGTTGAGGAAACCGCATGTTTAACCGGAAAAACAAAACGATACAAAGTGATATGCTTATTCGCCGGGTCGGCCAGCGGTTTTTCATCGCGCAACAGTGCGGCGCCTTGATTTATTTCCCCCGATTGCTCGGGGCCTTCAGCCGTTAAAATCGCCCGGCCGGTCTTCAACAGATCGCTTAGATCGACGGACGTTTGATATTCGTTATCCATTCTGGTGTAGCTTTGGCCGTCGATGGCCTTGTAGAACATCATTATCCGCAAGATGTAGGAGACATCGGCGCTCGAGGGATCGTAAGGCGTGATTTCCTGGTGGAACTTTTCCCCGAATATGGCTTTTTTGCCGGTCAGCAGGGTTTTCAATTCGCTGCGCTTGGCGTTTTGGTCCAATACGGCGGTTTCGCCCGGGGCCAGCGTGTGCGTCGCGTGGCCGCGGTCGGTACCCAGTTCGTACGCCCAACGGTCATAAACCAAAATACAATTCTTTAGCGTAAAGCCCAGCGTATTGGTGATCGAGCCGGAAAGCGATTGCGCCTCGTCGGACAATTCAGCCCGCGGAAACGCCCCGGTTGAGGCTGACCAGCGTCCGGTGAAGCTTTTCGTCGACCACACTTGGATCGGCACGTCTAGCATGGCGCGAAGATCGGGAGCGAAGCTGTAATGTTCGGGCCAGAGCGTGGGATTGGCGCCGCGGGGATTCATGCCGCCCAGCGCGCCGCCCTGCAATCCCAGCCAGGCGATCCAAGATTGCGCATTTGCCTCAATTCGGCCGTCGGGAAGCCGGGGTTGCAAGGACAGATTGAACGAATCCATGCGCGGGCTGAAAATATTCAGCCACGTCGCGCCGCGCACGAAACCCGAGGCCGCATCCACGTCCACTAAATCGGCCTGATTCACCCGAAGTCGGTCGCCCTTCATGTAATAAGCCAGCACGAACGCAGCACCGCTTACAGCCACGACAATTACCGGAAAACTGAGCCACGTCCATTCCATGCGGCGGACAAATTTACGCAGGAAAAAGTAATCGCCGGGCCCAATGAGCAGAATATAAAAGATGATCATCGACGCCACGAACCAAAAGGGAATGATCCGCACGCCGGTAAACGCGTCCAACGCGCTGCGGAGTTGGCCCGAAAGGTCGGTATATTTGTTGTGCATAAGCGCGGCATCGCCGGACTGCTCTTCGCCGCGGCCTGCGGGCAAATCAAGCAATTTGGCTATAAGCAGAGGGCGATCGCTCCATTTGCCCAGCGGCCCACGGTCCAGATCGGCGGCCACGAAAACAATCTGCCCCAGGCCTCGCGCCGTGCGGACGATAAGCGGCAAATCCATTTCGCGGGCTTCGATAAGGCCCTGGATATCCGCCAGTTTCGCCGCCTGAACGGCGGATTTGTCACTCTGCCCTTGAGGCACGGCGACCGTACTGCCGCAATACATTTCCAAAGCCGCCGTCTGCCTGAGCGAAACTATTTTTTCCAAACGGCCCGGGACGAATCGCGCAAGCGGCGAATCTTTCGCCAGCGCCTCGTCAGCCCGTGAACCCACGCACAGCACCAATCGCCCGCCCATGCGTATCCACTGGTCCAAGGCGTCCAGCCGGGCGTCATCGGTCGTGAGTTTCTCATACGGTTCGGCCTGGCTTGTGGAAAGCACCAGGGCGTCCACCCCTTCGTATCCGTACCAGCGCGTCGGCAATTGGCCGACGTCGTCCACCCGGGCCACGACCGGCC
>JBEKGL010000108.1:0-9257 GCA_050012815.1 Thermoguttaceae bacterium | reverse complement strand
AGGACAGCGGCGGATTCGACGAAGGTTCGACCACTATCACGCAAATTCAAGGCCTTCGCGGCTGCCGGAACGCCGGCATACCCGTCCCCAAGGAAATTATCGATAAAGCCGTAAAATACATCAAAAACTGCACCGGCGCCGACGGTGGCGTACAATATAATTCCAAGGGCGGCGGCGGACGCCCGGCCATCACTGCCGCGGCCGTCGCCTGCCTGTTCAATGCCGGAGAGTACGACAGCCAATACGTCCCCAAACTTTTGGAGTATTGCCACCGTCAACTAGACAACATTACGAATCAGGGATTCGGACATTGGCATTATGCACACTATTACTACTCCCAGGTGCTTTACCGCGAGGGCGGCAAGGCATGGGAATCATATCGCGATAAAATTTTCGAGCGGATCGTTCAAGACGCCGGCGCGGATGGCTCCTGGAGCCAGGGTTACATTGGCCCCGTCTTTACCACCGCCGTCAATCTCACCATCCTGCAGCTCCCCAAAGGCGCCCTACCGATTTATCAACGCTAACCGCGGCTTTGACAGTCCGATGGAAGGCCCGCGGTTAAATACGTTTGTGCATTAATGTTTTGTTGGAAGCAATTACTATGAAACACGATTAGCGATGAATTTTGAATGCCTTTTTTACCTAGCTTTGATTGTTTTTTACCTAGCCCAGGCGTTTACGCCTGGGGCCTAAAGCCGTTGTCGAAAATTGTATTTAATGTCAACCCCGTTTACGGGGTTCATTCGTTCCCGGCATCGGCCGCCCCTAAAGGGGCTAAATGAAGGGGGTTGTAGAATTCTCCTCATCCCAGGCGTAAAACGCCTGGGCTAGAGAAAATATATCCGAAAAGACAACAAATCCTCTGAGAGCGACACATGACCCAGCAACTTCCGAATTCCCAGGATAATGCAGCCATCGAACGGCTCGGCTCGGCTCGGCAAAAGATCATGGACCAATTGGCCCGGGTCATCGTCGGCCAGACCGACGTGATCGAAGAACTGTTGATTTCGCTTTTCTGCCGTGGACATTGCCTTTTGGAAGGCGTGCCCGGATTGGCCAAAACCCTGATGATAAGCACCCTGGCGCGGACGCTGAATCTGAGTTTCAGCCGCATTCAGTTTACGCCCGATCTGATGCCGGCCGACATCACCGGAACCGACGTGATCGAGGAAAACCGGTCCACGGGCTCGCGGGAATTCCGTTTTTTGGAGGGGCCTCTGTTCAGCAACGTAATCCTGGCCGACGAAATCAATCGCACCCCGCCGAAAACCCAAGCCGCCCTGTTGGAAGCCATGCAGGAACGTCAGGTCACCGCCGGGAGGGTGCGGCACGCCCTGGCCGATCCGTTCTTCGTCTTGGCCACGCAGAATCCCATCGAGCAGGAAGGCACTTATCCCCTGCCCGAGGCGCAACAAGATCGTTTCATGTTCAAGGTCTTCGTGAAATATCCCAGTTTTCAGGAGGAATTCGAGGTCGCCCGGCGAACCACGTCTTTGCAGGCTGATAACATCGAGACGGTGTTGACCGCGGCGGAGATCCTGGAATTGCAGCGGATTGTCCGCGAGGTCCCGGTATCGGATCACATCATTCGCTACGCCTTGGCCCTGGTGCGTCAAACCCGGGTCCGCGAACCGGGCGTGCCGGAGTTCGTCGCCGACCAACTCGGCTGGGGCGCCGGACCCAGGGCGGTGCAGTTTTTAATACTAGGCGCCAAGGCAAGAGCGCTCTTGCACGACCGCACCTATGTTACCTGCGAAGACATTCAATCGCTGGCCAACCCGGTGCTGCGGCATCGGCTGGTGTTGAGTTTCACGGCGGAAAGCGAAGGCGTCACTCCCGACGAAATTATCGACCGAATTTTGGCAATCACCCCCAGCCGCGAAGACGAGCTGACCAATGACCCGCGATTCCAAAACATTTTTGCATCCTGAAGCGATCAAGCGGATCGCCAGGCTCGATCTTAGGGCGCGGTACGTGGTCGAAGGATTTTTATCCGGAATGCACCGCAGCCCGTACTTCGGGCAGTCGATCGAATTCCGCCAGCATCGCCAGTACACTTACGGCGACGACCTGCGCTACGTCGATTGGAAAGTCTGGGCCAAGCAGGATCGCTATTACGTCAAGCAGTTCGAGGAGGATACCAACCTCCGCTGTACGCTGTTGGTCGACGTATCGGGCAGCATGCGCTACGGCAAGGGCGCGATGAACAAGTATGAATACGCCTGCAGCATCGCCGCCAGCCTGGCCTACCTGCTCCTCAGGCAACAAGACGCCGTGGGTTGCGCGGCCTTCGACGACGCCGTGCGCATGACCGTGCCGCTAAGGACCAAACGGAACCACCTCGATTCAATCCTCCAGGCCATGGAAATCTGCTCGCCGCGGAACAAAACCAACCTTTACCAAATTCTCCGCAACGTGGCCGAAAACTATCCCCGCCGCGGTTTGATGGTGCTGATCTCGGATTTGCTCGTCAATCGCGAAGGATTGTTCAAGGGTCTGCGGCTTTTGCGCAGCCGCGGGCACGACATTATTGTGTTCCACGTGCTCGATGATGACGAATTGGATTTCCCCTTTACCGGGCCGACGCGTTTCGAGGAGCTGGAAACGGCGAATCAGCTTCGTTGCAATCCCCGCGCGCTAAGGGAAGGCTATCTGGAGGCCCTCGGCGCGTATCTTGAGGAAGTGCGTCTGGGTTGCTCGCGGCATCAGGCCGACTACGTGCAGTTGCGCACCAGCCAGCCGCTGGACGCCGCCTTGGCCGCGTTTTTGAGCAACCGCCTGGGGAAACAAAGAAAATAAACCGCTTGCGATTTCGCATTGAAAATAATATGCCGACTTTCCTTCATCCATCGCTGCTCTGGGGACTGCCGATCATCGGCGTGCCGGTGTTGATCCATTTGATCAACATGATGCGGCACCGCCGAGTGGACTGGGCGGCGATGGAATTCCTGTTGGCAAGTCAAAAGAAGCATCGCACTTGGATCCTGCTGAAACAATTTCTTCTGCTGCTCGTGCGGATGGCGGCAATCGCGGCGATTGTTTTGCTGGTTGCACGGCCCATGCTTCGACATTATTGGGGCAGTCTGCTGGGCGGAACGAAAACGCATCACGTAATCCTGCTTGACGATAGCTTTTCCATGTCCGATCATTGGGACGATACCACCGCCTTTGCCGAGGCCAAGCGGGTAACCCAGCGCATCGGGGCCGAGGCCGCCCGGCACGTGCAGCCCCAGGTGTTCACGCTGCTGCCATTCTCTCATGCCCGCAGGCGACGTTCCACGCAAAATGACTTAATCAATTATCGCCTGGGCAACGATTTCGCCGGCAAATTGGCCGAGACGCTCAAAAACATCGAGGTTTCGCAAACCAATGCCGGACCGGCCGAGGCCTTGCACTATTTAAGTCAGTTGTTGGGCGAGCCCGAGGATGAACGGCGGATTTTGTACGTCATTTCCGATTTCCGCGCGAAAGATTGGAACGATCCGGCCGACGTTAGGAAATTGCTACAAGACTGGCAAACCGCGGAAAGCGAAAAAATCCGCCTTGTGAATTGCATCGATCAAGCGCGTTCGAATTTGGCCGTTGCGTATCTCAAGCCCGAAGAAGGGATCCGCGCGGCCGGCGTGCCGTGGTTCATGGATGCGGCGGTTACTAATTTCGGCAATACGTCGGCCAAGGACGTGTCGCTGGCCCTGGTCGAAGACGGCCATGTGCGGCCGTCGCTCATTTTTTCAGAAATTCCGCCGGGTAAAACGGTCAAACAGCGATTCCAGGTGAATTTTCCATCCGAAGGATCGCACGAAATAACCGCTCGGCTGGAAAGCGACTCCGTGGCCGCGGACAATTACCGTTTTTGCACGATCGATTTGCCCAACGACGTGCCCATACTGATAATCGACGGCGATCCGCAAGCCCGGGATGCCCAATTTCTGAACTGGGCCGCGGCCCCGGGCGGATCGGTGCGCACCGGTTTGCGCCCGCAATTGGAAACGCCCCGATTCCTCGGCCTCAAACCGCTGGACAGTTTCGCGGCCGTCATGCTGGCGAACGTCGACCGGTTGGATAAGTCGGCAATCAAGGCCCTGGAGCAATACGCGGCGGCAGGCGGCGGAGTGGCGTTTTTCCTGGGCGAGCAGTGCCAATCCAAGTTTTTCAACGATGAATTGTACCGCAACGGCAAAGGAATTTTCCCACTGCCCCTGAAAGGACCGGCCGAACTGCCCGTCGATCGGCTGGAAACCGCCCCGGACATGCAGGTCGAAAAACATTTCATTTTCCGCATATTCGCCGAGCGGCGCAACACCTTCCTGCAGACCGTTTTGGTGCATCGCTACTTTGCCGTGCCCGAGGATTGGCAACTCGCGCCCGATTCGACCGTCCGCGTAGTCGCCCGGCTCCGAAACGGCGCGCCGCTGGTGGTGGAACAGGCCTTCGGCAAGGGTCGGGCAGTGGCGTTTTTGACCACGGCCGCCCCGGCCTGGAATAACTGGGCGCGGAATCCGAGTTTCGTCGTGGTCATGCAGGATTTGCAGGCTTACCTTTCGCAGCGAGATTCGGCCGAGGGTACGCGGCTTGTCGGCGAACCCCTGGAGCTTTCGCTCGATCCGGCCAAATACCAGGCGCAAGTCCGATTCGTCGCTCCGCTGGAAGGCGCCTCGCCCACGGCCTCGTCCGATGCCGCGCCCAACGCCGAAGGCAAACTTTTCGTTGCCCTGAACGAAACCGACGCAGCCGGCGTTTACGAGGCTCGGCTTACCCGCACCGATAATTCCGTCGAGATTCGCCGTTATGCTTTTAACGTGGATCCGGCCGAGGGAAACCTGGCCGCTTTGGACAAGAGCCAATTGGCCGAGCGGTTAAAGGGTCTAAAGTATGAATATGAGCAGGCCTCGATGTTCCAATCGGCGGCGGATAAAACGGCCGGCTACGATCTGAGCGAGGTCATCTTGTACGCATTGGTGTTGTTGCTTTTAATCGAGCAGATTCTTGCCTGGTCGGTGAGCTATCATCCCAGCGTCTCGCGCGCGGCCTCGGCGGCGGGAGGTGTGCGATGATCCACTACGGCCTGCCGCTTGCTGCCCAAGGCGTATCCCGCACCACGTTCGAATGGGGACGCATCCAATCGAATTCCGATTGGATTCTGCCTATCGGAGCGTGCCTGGCGATTATGCTCTTTGTGAGATATATGTATCGCCGCGACTCGGTCGAACTGCCGGCGCTAGTGGGCTGGATTCTGACCGCTCTGCGGACCGCGGCGTTTCTCGGTCTGCTGATTTTGTTCTTGCAGCCCCATTGGCGATTGGAAAGCGAAGTGGTCCGCAATTCCAAGGCGGTATTGCTCGTGGATACCAGTTTGAGCATGGGACTTAGCGCCGGCGAATTGGAGCCGGTCAAAACACCGGCCGGCAAACAGGGCGCGGACCAAAGATCGGCAGCGGCGCCCTCCGGCGCCGACAGCCGCTTGCATCAAGTGGTTTCGATGCTCGAGGAGACCGATTTTCTTGCTCGGCTCCAAAAAACACACGATGTTTCGATCTATCAATTCAACGACGATCTGAAAACCGACCGGGCAATGACGTTGAACAAACTTGTGGAGAGTGTTACCGATAAAAATTCCGCCGGCAAATATACAGCGGATGAAACTAAAACCGATTCCGCCCGGCAGGCAAGCGTCGATGCCGAAAACGCGCCCGATTGGGAGAAAATTCTCGCTCCTTCCGGAAGCGAAACCCGACTGGGGCAGGCGCTCAGGGATTTGATCCAGAAGGAACGCACCTCGCCGCTTGCCGGCATTATGCTCTTTAGCGACGGCGGCCAGAATGCCGGCATCTCGCCCGATGCCGCCTTGGATTTGGCCCGCGAAGCCAAAACGCCCGTCTTTTCCGTGGGACTGGGATCCGACAAGCAACCGAAAAACGTGCGCGTAAGCGACCTCATCATGCCCGCCCGGGCGTATCCGGGCGATCGCTATACCATAACGGGTTTTCTCCAGGCCGGGCACATGGCGGGCGAGGTGGTTACGGTGCAGGTTCTTTCCCGGCCCGCCGGAACCCGGGCCGCGGATGAGGGCACCGGCAAGGTGCTCGATACCCAACAAGTCACGCTCGGCGCCGACGGCGAAATCGTGCCCGTCAAATTCGAGTTGACTCCCAAGGAACTCGGACGCCGCACAATCTGTTTCCGCGTGCAAGAGGCGGCCGGTGATCAAAATCCAAACGATAACTTACGCGAAGCCGAAATCGAGATCGTCGATCGCAAAAACCACGTCTTGCTCTTTGCCGGCGGGCCGATGCGCGATTATCACTTTCTCCGCACCCTGTTGCATCGCGATCGCTCGACAACGCTCGACGTGCTCCTGCAGACCGGCGGCGAAGGGATGTCGCAGGAGGGCAAAATCCTTGCTAAATTCCCTTCCACCCGCGAAGCCATGTACGATTACGATTGCGTCGTGGCCTTCGATCCCGACTGGCAGGCGCTTAGCACCGAGCAAGTCGAGTTGCTGGAAAACTGGGTCGCGGACCAGGGCGGTGGCCTGATCCTGGTTGCCGGGCCGATTTACACCGCCGCGACGATAAACGGCTGGACGCAAAACCGGATCATGACGCCCATCCGCAATTTATATCCGGTGGAATTTCCCCGCCGTGTGTCCTCGGCCGAAAGCGGAGCGTACTCCACCTCCGAGCCCTGGCCGCTGGATTTCACGCGCGAGGGCTTGGAAGCCGATTTCCTTATGCTGGGTGATTCGGCGACGGCCGGCCGCCGGGCTTGGACCGACTTTGCCGGCGTTTTTAGTTTTACTCCGATAAGGAAAGCGAAACCGGGCGCCGCCGTTTACGCCCGATATTCCGATCCCCGCGCGGCCGAGGGCGGCGAACAACCGGTGTATATGGCCGGACAATTTTACGGCTCAGGAAGGGTGTTTTACCTGGGCAGCGGCGAAATGTGGCGGCTCCGCGCTGTTGACGAGGCCTACTTCGAACAGTTTTATACAAAACTGATCCGTCACGTCACACAAGGCCGCTTGTTGCGAGGCTCCAGCCGCGGAGTGCTGCTTACCGGGCAGGATCGCTATTTGCTAGGCAATACGGTCGAGGTCCGCGCACAGTTGATGAATTCACGCCTTGAACCGCTTGTTGCGCCGGGGGTCGAGATGCAGATATTTACGCCCAACGGCAAGATACAAAATCTTACGTTGCGGCCCGATCCCACGCGGCAGGGAACATATCAAGGCCAATTTCCCGTTGCCGAAGAGGGCGCATATCGCCTGGAATTGACCGTGCCCGAAAGCGATAACGAACGCCTTATACGCCGCATTTCAGCCCGACTGCCGGAATTGGAACGCGAGAATCCACAACGCAACGACGCCCTGCTCAGCCTGATCGCCCGGCAGACCGGCGGAAAATACTACGTCGGCGTGGATGCAATATTTCGCGATAAATCCCCGCTGGCCGCGCAACTGCCGGACCGCACCAGTACAATCATCCAAACCGACGCCCCGGATCCGAAATGGGAAGAAGCCTGGCTGCGATGGATGATGATTGCGCTGTGCGGAGCGTTGTGCTTGGAATGGTTGATACGAAGGCTGGTAAAATTGGCATGATACGCTTTATTTCAAACAAACCACTTGCGGTTCGATATTCCAACAAACCGCTTGCGGTTTCGCGATAGAACAATCACCCCCCGTGTATTCACGGGGGCTAAATAAAATTCGGCAAAAATGCAATTCGATAACAATGACAATTGACGATCGCCCCCAACTTGCTCCAGCCGTTAAGACGCTGTTGGGCACTATGCGCCGGCGCGTCCGGCGGTATGTCTGGGCCGAGGGCGCGGCCAACAGCCTGGCCTGGTTGGGAGCGGCGTTTTGGATCACACTGGCCATTGACTGGTTCTTTGAACCGCTGGTATTTGTTCGCATTCTGATTTTCTCCGCGGCCGTCGGAGTGCTCGCGGTCATTTTGGCGCGGCAGATCGGACGCCGGGCGTTCGTCCGCTTGACCGACGGCAACATGGCAACCGTGTTGGAGCGGCGTTTTCCCCAACTAAACGACAGCCTGCTGACCTCCGTGGTCCTATGCGGCCGGCAAGATGATCAGGCGCACTGCGATGCCGAGATGCTTTCCCGCGCCTGCCAAGAGGCCGCCCGGCGGATTCAAACCGTGCGGATAGACGAAGTCTTCAATCCCCGGCCTTTGCGCAACAGTTTCACGGCGGCCGTCTTGCTTGTTTTCAGCGTGCTTGCATTCAGGATAATTTATCCCAACGCCTTTGTCGTCTGGGCACAGCGAAGCCTGTGTTTTTCCAAGGAACTTTGGCCTCGGCTGACGCGATTGGAGATCGACGGTTTCCCGGGCGGCGTGCGCAAAGTCGCCCGGGGCTCGGACGTGGATATCGTCGTTCGGGCCAACACCTCCATGCCCAGGATTCCAAAGGTGGTGGAAATTCGTTATCGCGAGGAGGGCGGAGTCCGCGGCCGCTCCGCGATGAACCGCGTGGGCGCGGCCGATCCTTCCAAGGACCGGTACCAGGAATTCGTCTACACCCGGCGCAACGTGCTTTCGCCGATCCGTTTCGACGTTTACGGCGGCGATTTCGCCATCAACGGCCAGATGATCGAGGTCGTAGACAATCCCACCGTTACCTTGACGCTGGATTGCCAATTTCCCGCTTATATAAATCGTCGGTCCCGAAGCCTGCCGGCATCCGGCGTGATGTCGCTGCCGCAAGGCTCGCGCATAACTATTCGCGCAGCGGCGAACAAAGAATTGCTTCGCGTACGGGTCGATACCGTCGCCGATGATAATAGTGTTTCGCCGCCGCGGTTTATCGAGGGAAAGGATCTATCTGCCGACCGCCGGGAATTCTATTACACTCTAGAGTCGCTGG
Organism: Thermoguttaceae bacterium; assembly: GCA_050012815.1. Classification (GTDB taxonomy): domain Bacteria; phylum Planctomycetota; class Planctomycetia; order Pirellulales; family Thermoguttaceae; genus JBEKIK01. The sequence goes on along the minus strand of JBEKGL010000108.1, from coordinate 368 downwards.
ATAAAGATACGACGCTGCTGTTCACGCTTTTCGACGGCGACGGCATCAAAAGCCGCGAGCCTGTCCGCTTGGGCCTGGCGTCCGTCGCCGATCAGGCGCCGCAGGTTGCCGCCCAACTGGAAGGCATCGGCACGGCCGTCACTCCCCAGGCCCGCGTTGGAGTCGCCGGCCGGGTGATCGACGATTACGGCATCGGCAAGGTTTGGTTCGAATACGCCGTCGATCAGGATAAATCTGAAATTACAGCGATCAACACGCCGGATGGCCATCCCGCGGAGTTCAAACTAGATCCCCGCGATGCCGCATTGGAGGTGCGTGATTTGAAACTCAAGCCGGGCCAAAAACTTTTTCTAAGAGTGAAGGCGGCC
>JBEKGL010000107.1:0-9261 GCA_050012815.1 Thermoguttaceae bacterium | reverse complement strand
AGTTGGTTGACCAGGCGTCCGTATTCCACTTCGCCTTGGCCGACGCGGACCTGCAATTGGGTTTTGTTGGTGTCGCGCAGGCGGACGTGGTAAACATACTTCATAATATGTTCGTAATTCTCCCGGGCGTGGGGGCCGTAGACGTAATGGCTGGGATCGAGCGTGATGCCCAAATTTTTGACGTTGTCGCAGAGCACGATGGCGGTATCGGGATCCTGGGTCATGCGTCCGCCCTCGGTCAGCAGGCCGACGCGGATGCCGTCTTGCGACGATATGGCGGTCAGTTCGCGCAGGCGTTCGACTTCGGCGTTAAAGGGCGTGCCCAACTCGGCCGAACGGACGGTGAGGGTTACGACTTTCACCGCCTTGGCCAACTTGCAGCAGGCGGTGAACTGGTGATAGTACAAAGGCTCCGGGGCCTCGATGTCGATGCTAAAGGCGATAGGGGTCAAGCGATGGGTCTGGCGGCAGAGCGTTATCGCTCGTTCCGGATCGTCCATCACGGCCGAGGGCCGCATGTGTCCGCCCGACTCGTGGATCATGAGTTCCACACAGGTGTACTCCAGGTCGGCGAGTTGCATCAAGGCTGCATCCAAGGTCAAATCGGGAAAACATCGGCTCGTGGCGGCGACAAACACTCCTGGCTCCTTTCACATAACATCCCAATGAAAAATATATTGGAACACTAGCTTACCGCCAGAGTGCCCTTTCTGGCAACACCTGTCTGGAGGCTATAGGCTTTAAGTTATAAGGGATTAGGGATTAGAGATTGGAGATTAGAGATTAGGAAAGGATAAAAGATGAAAAATGAAGGATGAAGGAAGCCGCTTGCGGTTTCGCGAATACATTCACAGTCAAGTGGGCAGTAAACTGCCCACCCCTCACTGTCCACAGTCCACTGAAAACTGCTCTCATTGCCAAGACACAAAAGTGGGGTACAATAAGAACTTCCCGATTTTTAAAGGAGGACAGGCATTCTTGCCTGTCAAAGGAGCTAAGAAATGGAAAACTCACCCCATTCCGAAGGGTCTATAGGACAACCTGTTATGGCTACGGTTATTCAGCCCCTGCCTGTTCCATCCCAGCCGCGGAGGCGTTCGATATTCTCCCGGATCATATCCGTTTTTTTTGTGCTGATTTTCATCGGATCGGTGCTGTTGAACTTCCTTTTTTTCTCGCTGATGGGAATGGTCTGGTTCGGCGCCATGGATGAAGACGGGCGCGTGCAAGAGAGATTTTTTTCACATCAATACTACGCGACCGATAAAGTGGCCATTCTTACCATCGATGGCGTGATTATGTCCGGCGAGGGATTTTTCAAGCGGCAAATCGAGCACGCCATGAAAGACGCCAAGAACGGCCGGCTCAAGGCTTTGGTGGTCCGGGTGAATTCGCCCGGCGGCACGATGTCGGGCAGCGATTACATTTATCACCATCTTTGCGAACTGTCCAAACAGACGAATATACCCATCGTGGTGAGCATGGGCGGACTCGCGGCCAGTGGGGGCTATTACGCCTCGATGGCCGTGGGCGATACGCCAGAGGCGATCTTCGCCGAACCGACGACCTGGACCGGCTCGATCGGCGTAATCATTCCGCATTATAATTGCGCCGGATTGATGAAAGAACTGGGCGTGGCCGATGACAGCGTGGCCAGCAATCCGCTGAAGGAGATGGGCAGTTTCGCCCGGCCCATGACCGAAGAAGAACGCAAAATCTTTCAAAACCTGGTCAACGACGCCTTTGCCCGATTCAAGTCGGTGGTGGAGTACGGGCGGCCAAAATTCAAACAGGACCCGGCGGCGCTCGATAAACTGGCCACCGGCCAGATCTTTACCGCCGACCAAGCGCAACAAAACGGACTGATCGATAAGATTGGATTCATCGATGACGCCGTTGATCGGGCGATCGCCTTGGCGCATCTCGATAAAGACAACGTCAAGGTAGTAAAGTACAAGCCCGAGCCTAGTTTGGCGAATCTGCTGCTTGGCGTCCAGTCGGCCAGGCCGGCGAATTTCGATTTAGCCGCGTTACTGGACCTGGCCACGCCCAGGGCGTATTATCTTTGCACCTGGCTGCCGGCGTTTTCGGCCAAACCATAACACGGGCAAGATGCCCGTGCCACCCAAGACTATTATTCTTCGATAACTTCCTTGACGAGTTGAACGAAATGGGGGGATTTCTGGGATTCGCTCAGGTCTTCGGCCTTTTTTTGGGCCTCTTGGCGTTGGCTATACTCGAAAACTGTGATTCGCCGAAGAGATTGATTAAAAACGCCCCAAAAGGCCTTTAGCCGAACTTCTTTTACAACTTTGGCACGGCTTTTTCGTTTGATGGGCGGTTTTTTTACTGCGGCCGGTTTTTCGGCCTCCATGCGCTCGGCAGCATCGTTTTCCTGGCGTATCTCCTTACGGTTCAATATCTTACGAGCCATAATCTCCCTCGGCAGATTGGAAAAACCTCGTTTTGGGGACGTCCGCCCCATATCCATCTTGGGATGGGGAATACTAATGTATCCATCATAATCGATTAACTCGCTTCACGCTAGACTGCTAGACTAAAGGCTATCCCAGTATTCCGGATTATTCATAAATTCACAGTAGCCCGAAGCGCAAGCGAGGGGGTGCAAATGGTTTACCCTCGCTTGCGCTTCGGGCTGGTGTTCCGCACCCTGTATCAGAAATCACAAGCCATGAATAATCTGGGCTTAGGCCACCTCAAATCAGAAAATAAATTTACATGTTTATATGTTGGTGGCAAGTTGCCTGGCGATCCGGCAGGCCTTGCGGAACTCGGGCAAATTCAGGCGTTCGGCCGGGGTATGGGCGTTTTCCTGCCCGCAACCCAGACTGACCGTGGGGATCCCCCTTGCTGTGAGCCAATTGGCGTCCAGTCCGCCGTTGGAAATCGCCCGCATCGGTTTGCCGCCGATTTCGCGGATAGCGGCCTCGGCAGCCAATAAACTTGGATCGTCCTGGGGTAGCCGGAACGACTCGTAATCCAAGTGCCCGGTAATTTTCACTGTTCCGTGTCGCCCACTTACATTTTCCACTTGAAGCGCGGCCTGTCGAAAGGCCTGTTCAATGGCCCGGATAATATGGCGGCGGAAGCGCGGATCGTGGCTGCGGGCCTCGGCGCGGACTTCCACAAATGGAGTAACGACGTTGGTGGCGTCGCCGCCGCGGATTATGCCCACGTTGCTTGTGCCGGAGTTTCCATTTTTTTCGATCTTCCCGTGCCAGCCTTCCCGGTGCAATTGTGCTACGGCCAACGATGCGATGGCAATAGCGCTTACGCCCAACTGCGGCGCATTCCCGGCATGGCTGGCAATGCCGCGGATTTGAATTTCCATGCGGTATCCGCCGGTTGCGCCGATGGTCACTTTTTCAGGGCTGCGGCCGTCGAAATTAAACGCCAAACGCGGACGCCCAAGCAAGCCGATCTTGGCGTGCCGGGCGCCGTAAAGCCCGATTTCTTCCTGGACCGTCCAGAGAAACACGAGCGGCGGATGCGGCCCTCCGCGTTTGAGAATCTCCAGAGCCACGGCCAGGATTACGGCCGTGCCGGCACGATCATCGCCCCCAAGCCCGGTATTTTTATCGGCTGGATAAAGAAAATTTCCCCGACTTTCCGGGCGCGCGCCGACACATAACGGCACGGTATCCAGATGCGCGGAAAGCAAACGCCGTTTGCCCGGAACGGTTCCCGGCATTTTGAGAATCAGGTTTCCCACCTCGCCGCCGATGGAACTGCGACGATGTGCGTCATCGGTGCGGATCCACTCCGGCCCGGTCCCGGCCTTAAGCAGCTTTTGGGTAATGAACTCCGCTATATCTTTTTCCTGTCCGCTGCGGCCGGGAATCGATAATAAATCCCAAAGCAGGTTTTCAGCATTGGTTATGAATGAGTCGGTCATAAATAAGGGATTAGAGATTGGCGATCAGAGATTAGATAAATGGGATTTATTGTTTTTGTAAAGCCGCGACCCGTGGTCGCGACATGCTCTTGCCAGTGGGAAATAAGAGATTATTCTATCGGAACGGCGTTAAGTAGACAATCAATAACTCCCAAAAATTAACTCACCGGATTATCCCCATGCGAATTTTTATTGCCGGAATAATGCAAGGCTCTCATGCCAAGGCCGCGATTCACGACCAGGACTATCGCACTCGAATTACATCCCTCCTAAAAACGGCGTTTCCGGAGGCGGAGATTTACGATCCCCGGGCTAATCACAAGAAATCGTTGGAATACAAGGAAACGACCGGGCGGGAAGTGTTTTTTCGGCATAATCTCATGTGCCGCGAAATCGACGTGCTCTTGGCCTACCTGCCCGAGGCCTCGATGGGCACGGCCATCGAGATGTGGGAGGCTTATCAGCACGGAGCGGCCGTAATCAGCATCAGCCCGCTAAAACACAACTGGGCCGTGAAATTTTTAAGCCACATTTTGTACAAAGATATGGCCGAATTTGAAGCGGCCATCAACGACGGCAGCCTGCGGCAAAAGATCGAGGATTTTAAAATAATGGAAAAAGAATAAAAGAACACTAATTTCCACTAATCCACACTAATTTACACAAAGTAAAATACTCCAATTGCAAAAGGACTATAGGAATCGGTTGAAAAACTCAAAATAATCTAGGTCTTTGCAGTATTGATTTAAATTAAATTGCGCTCATTATTCAATCGCACACAATATTTTGTTTCGTAACAAGATACGATATAATTCACAAATTACCATTTATAATTTGATTAAAAATATCAGTGGTAATCAGCGGAGATTAGTGTTCCGTTTCCGTGATGATCGGGAGGACAAAGATGTTTAAAGAGGAAGGCTATCGGTTGATGGGAGCGGCGTTCGAGGTGTACAATCAACTGGGTTACGGAATGGCTGAGGAGATCTACCAGCAAAGCCTTGAGATCGAACTGGCACTGCAAGGCATCCCATTCCTGTCGAAACAAGCGCTGACGATATTCTACAAAGACCGGGCACTGGATGTCCGCTACATACCGGACTTGTTCGTGTTCGGCGGCATCGTCGTCGAACTGAAGGCGGTTGCCGAACTGATCCCGGAGCACGAAGCACAACTGTTCAACTACATGCGGATCGCCCAACAACAGGTAGGCTACCTTATCAACTTCGGCCACAAAGGCGAACTGCAATGGAAAAGGTTCATCCTCTCCGATCTGAAAGAGAAAGACACGCGGAACGTAAGAAAGGAACACTAATTTTCACTAATCCACGCTGATAAGAGTTAAAAAGTCGGCACGAACGCGGCTGGTGGTTAGAGGGGGCTTGTTGACGGGGGTCGGTGCGGCCGGTATGCTGAATGGTGTCGATGGAGCGGCAAAGGGTTGCGGACAAGAAGACACGGGAGCTTCTTATACAGAAAGTAACAGCCTGCTTTTCCCGTTTTGGGCGGGCTGGAGAATAATTGTCAGGCAGAAAGAAGAGGTGGTGACGCAATGACAATCGCTGATCTCATAATTCTCTCTATTGGGCTCATCGGTGCTCTAATCTCGAGTATAAGTTCATTTCGTTACGTCCGAGATGCCGTGAGCAGATCACGAGCTTTGACGCAATGCCTAGCATGGGCCGTGATCCTCGTTGTCATAGCAGTGATTGTGCCTGTCGGGGTTCTTCCCGGCGGTCTTGCCACAGGCATAATGCTCGGCAGCCTTATTGGCCTGACTACGGCCAAAAGATCCTCACCTTCTCAAATCCCTTTGCTAGCGTCTGTGCCTCCGGTTATTGCTTCGATTATCGCCGAGAAGCAGTGTCCTATGTGTGCGGAATTGGTCAAGCTAGATGCAGTGGTTTGCAAACATTGCAGACACCAGTTTAACAAGGAAGAAGTTGAGCAGGCCAAGCACCAAAAAGCAGAGGAGGAGAGGAAAAGGGCCTCAGCGGCAATTGAGGAGGACAGGAAGCGAGCCGTCTTGGAGAGACAAATGGCCTCTGCGGCATTGCAAGCACTCCGGAATAAGAAGGCTAGATCTCGCAGAATAATCGCTTGGGCCTTAATTGGGGCAAGTTGTCTTCTCTTTTTATCTTGGGTCGGTGGCGTGGCAGACCTTGCCAAGGGCTGGCCTGCCTCACGATTTATAGGAGCTTTGCTATCGGCTCTAGTGATATTGGTTGCTCTTCCAGTTATTCCTGCATTGCTTCTATTGCGAAGCGCGAAGCGTCTTTCCCACAGTGATTTGACACAGCCAAACGCCGAACCATTCACTGGAGCAAATAGAGGCCCGCAAGAAAGATTGGGGTGAAGTTGGGGAGTAGAACGGGATCAGATTTTAAATATTCGCAAGGGTGGACCTGTTTGACGGCACACGACAATCAACCCCAGTCCGTCGAGCCGGGGCTAGCCTGCTGATAATAAGTGAAGATCAGTGAGGATTAGCGTTCTTGCAGTCCTTCCCTTGGGGGTGGTTGCCAAGTTCTTTGGCATCGTCGAAGATGAATTCATGCTCTACCTTCTTGACCAAACACCCGAGCAACTCGAAAACTGGTTTGCCGAGCACGGTTTTCCGGGCTATCGCGCGGGGCAGGTTCGCAAATGGATTTTTAAGCAACGGGCCGGCTCGTTCGACGAAATGACCGATTTGCCATTGGAGTTGCGTGGGCGATTGGCCGAGGATTTTAGGATTTGGTCCGCTGAGATCGCAGCGCATCAAAAGGCCGACGACGGTTCGGAAAAACTGCTTTTGAAACTGCACGACGGCGAAGGGATCGAATGTGTGCTGCTCAGGGACGATCGGCATCATCGGACCGCGTGCATCAGCACACAGGTCGGTTGCTCGATGGGATGCGTGTTTTGCGCGACCGGCTTGGACGGCGTAATCCGCAATCTGACCGGTGGTGAAATCATTGAGCAAATGCTGCAATTGCAGCGGCTGCTGGATGTCGAGGAGCGGCTGAGCAATATCGTTGTGATGGGGATGGGCGAGCCGCTGTTGAATCTCGATGCATTGATGCCTGCATTGGCTGCCGTCGCCGGCCCGGATGGGCTGGGGATCGGGGTTCGGCGGGTGACGATTTCCACAGTGGGGTTGCCCAAGGGCATTCGCCGCCTGGCCGAAATGGATTGCCCGTATCATTTGGCCGTGTCGTTGCACGCGCCTAACGATGAAATCCGCAACCAATTGATCCCGGCCAATCGCTCGGCGGGCATGGAAGCGATTCTGGCCGCGGCCGATGAGTATTTCGAGCGTACCGGGCGCAGGGTGACGTTTGAATACGTTCTTCTGGCGGGCATCAACGACCGGCCGGAGCACGCCCGGGGGCTGGTTGGTTTTTTGCGTGGGCGTCCGGCGCTCGTCAACCTGATTCCTTACAATCCGGTGCCCGGTCTGCCGTACCAGACGCCGTCGCCGACCATAACGGCGGAGTTCGTGGAAATCCTTACTCGCGGCGGTCTAACGGCGAATGTTCGTTATCGCAAAGGCGAGCGGATTCAGGCCGCCTGCGGCCAGTTACGGCGAGGGAAGGGTTAGTGGTTAGTGGGCAGTGGACGGTGGGCAGTGGAAAGGTGCGAAACCGCAAGGGGTTTACCCCCTAATTTCCGCGAAACCGCAAGCGGTTTCATTCTATCGAAACCATTGGGCCGGGTCGGGGTTAAATATTAGGGTACTCGCGGAGATCGACCCGGTGGGTGGTCGCGGCACTGAAGATGGGATAAAATTGATCTCATAGAGAACTCGGGCCAGTACTCCGACGAATATGTCGGGGAGTAAGCCGCGATAACCCGCCGGGATTTTAAGAATTGCCGCCAAAACACGGCAAGAACCCGGTTTAACCACCCGTTAGGTGGGGTCGAACTCCGCCAAAGGACGAAACAGCCTTGGTCGTAAGCGAATCGTCCGCCCGCAAATACGCCTTGGACCCTGAGGTCCGCTTGATGCTGGAAGTCCGCGACGACAACGCCGCGGCTTTCGAGGAGTTGGTGTTGCGCTATCAAGCGCGGCTGGTGACGATCTTAAGGCACCTGGTCGGCGACGCGGATCAAGCGGAGGATTTGGCCCAGGAAGTATTTATGCGGGTGTATCGTTCGCGAAAGAGCTACGAGCCGGGAGCGAAGTTCGCCACCTGGCTCTTTACTATTGCTAAACACGTAGCCGCCAATGCACTTAGGACGCGGAGTCGGCGTCCCGAGATAATGCCGGCCCCGTTGGACAGCGGGGCCATGGGCGTCACGCCTCTGGACGTGATGTTGCAGGCCAGCAGCGGGCTAATGCCAGTTCGGCAATTGGCCAAGGCCGAAATCCGCGACGTCGTGCGAGTGGCCGTGGAATCGCTCGGCGAACGGCAGCGGTTGGCCGTGTTGTTGAACAAATTCGAAAATATGAGTTACGCCGATATCGCCGATACCATGAAACTCTCGACCCAGGCGGTAAAGTCGTTGCTCTCGCGTGCGCGGGTGAATTTGCACCAGGTGCTCGAGCCCTACTTCGAGCGCGGCGAACGGCCGACGCCGGACGGGATCGACAATTCACAAGAAAACAAGACACAAAAATGATGATGGACAATTAACCGCCGAACTATATGTCGCAAGAACCCGTCAATGCCGAAAGTCTGCTGGAAGAGCAACTGGTAGCCTACCTCGACGGCGAGTTGGACGGCGAATCCTGCCGCCGCATCGAGGAACTGTTGGCCGTCGATCCCGAGGTCCGGCGAAAACTGCATCGTCTGGAGCGGACCTGGGAGATGCTTGACGAACTGGACACCGCGCCGGTGGGCGAAGACTTCACCCGCTCCACCTTGGAAATGGTCGCCTTGGCGGCGGAACAAGACGTTCGCAAGAGCGTCGAGGAGGCGCCGCGGCGGCGCAGGCGGATGTGGCTGCTGGCCGGCGGGATAATGTTCGCTGCCGGTCTGGCCGGTTTCATGGCATTTACACTGTTGGCCCCGAATCCGAACAGGGAATTGAACAAGGAATTGATCCAAGACCTGCCCGTGCTGGAAAATCTCGATGAATACCGGCAGATTCAAGACATCGAATTTCTCCGTTTGCTGCAAAATAGTGGACTTTTTTCCAAGGGAAACTCCAAGGAGGAAACCGTCCTTGCGAGCCGTCCGGGCACGGTCGGCGTCAAGGGAGATTTAGTGAAGTATATCCAGACTCTCACCCCCGATCAAAAGGACGAACTGTCGCGCAAGCGGGAACGATTCGCCGGTCTCGGTGCGGACGAGCAAAACAGGCTGCGGAAATTGCACGAACAAATCCAGAAGGATGAACATGCCGACGAGCTACGCGGC
>JBEKGL010000106.1:0-9264 GCA_050012815.1 Thermoguttaceae bacterium | reverse complement strand
TCGCTTTTCCTGACGACTCATAAATTATTGGCCAAGGATCGTCTTTCCAGCGCGGGATTGCCCACGCCATATTGGATTGTGCAAGACGCAGTCGCCGGAGGAAACGAGAAATTGTGTATCGTCAGCCCTCACCCTAGCCCTCTCCCAAAGGGAGAGGGGACTTGTTCTAGCCCTATCCCGACCAACCGACCATGCTCCGCATGGTGCCCGTCAGTGCCCGGAGAGGGAACGATAGCGCGATGGATCATCAAGGGCGTTTGGGAGCAAGGCTCGCGCGACATGGAAGACGATGCCGTGTTCGCCGGCGACGTGCCGGAAGTTCATCGCCGTTTGCAGGATAGAGTTAAGCACACCGGCAGGCCGGCATTTGCGGAAGAATACATCGAAGGCCGGGAATTCAATCTTGCGATGTTGACCGGTCCGGGCGGAGTGGAAGTGTTGCCGCCCGCGGAAATCGATTTTTCCACCTTTCCAGCCCAAAAACCCCGTATCGTCGGCTACCGGGCGAAATGGCAGGCCGATTCGTTCGAATACCACAACACGCCCCGCCGCTTCGATTTTCCTCCCGCCGACCGGCCGCTCCTGGATGAATTGCAGGATTTGGCCCGGCAATGCTGGAGCCTGTTCATGCTCCGCGGTTGGGCTCGCGTCGATTTCCGCGTGGATCAAAGCGGCCGGCCCTGGATCTTGGAAGTCAACGCCAATCCCTGCCTTTCGCCCGACGCCGGTTTCGCTGCGGCCTTGCAGCACTCGGGCATCGCATTCGACGAGGCAATCGGACGTATTGTAACCGCTTGCGGTTTAGCGATCCGCTTAAGTAAGCCAAGCCCAGGGGATGTAACCCCTGGGCTTAACGGCGTTATTCACCAAGCTCCAACAAAACGTTAGGTAAACCATGAGCACTCATCCGCAAAAGCAAACGCCGTCGGACCCCATTATCTTTCGCCTGGAAGTTCAGCCCGACGACCGAAATCGCGTGCGGGCGATCGTGGCCTCGACCGGAGTATTCTCACCCGTCGAAATCGACGTGGCCGTTGAACTCGTGGATGAGCGCCTGGAAAAAGGACCGTCCAGCGAATATCATTTCGTGTTTGCCCAGCGCGCCGGAAGCACGTTGGGCTACGCCTGCTACGGACCGATTGCCCTTACCGCGGCCAGTTACGATCTGTATTGGATCGCCGTCGATAAAGCCTGCCAGGGGCAAAAAATCGGGCAATTGCTGTTGGCCAAGTCCGAAGAACTCATCCGCGCCGCCGGAGGCCGGCAAATCTACATCGAAACCTCCAACCGCGCACATTACTCTCCCACCCGAGAATTCTATCTCCGCCGCGGTTATCGCCAGGATGCATTGTTAAAAGATTTTTACGCCCCGGGCGACGACAAGGTGATTTACGTGAAGAAAGTGGTTAGTGAATAAGAGAATGATGAATGTGGAATGGTGAATGATGAATAAAATGCAAAACCGCTTGCGGTTTCGCGCTGGGTATTGGAATCGCTCCCCGACCATGCTCAGCATGGTGCCCGGTCGCGGCTAAACCATCCACCATTCACTAACCACTCTCTAAAGCCATCCTTCCTTGCGATACCACCCGGCTGTTTGCCGCAGGCGTTCGACAAGCGGGGCTTTGACCGAAAAACCCAAGTCCTCCACGGCCCGGCGAGGCGAGCAAATCCAGGAACCGGCTGTGACCTCGCGGGCTTTATCGATGTGCATATAAAGCGGCCGCCGTTCGATTTGCGATATCGCTTCCACAGTCGCCGCCACAACCCAAACCAGGGGAATGGGAACGTGCAACGGAATAAGCCGGCGGCGCCCCAGCGCCTTTCCGATCAGTCGTCCGAGATCGTCATAAACCACGTCTTCTTCGCAGGCGGCAAAATAATAACCTTGACTGCCCTGCGATCCATTTTGGCCTGACGGCGCAAGGCGTTTGCCCCGCTGGGCGGCAAGAATTAATAACTCCACCAGGTCGGCGACGTGAATCAGCGAAAAACGATGCCTTCCCAGGCCGGGCACAAGATGAACGCCGAATTTGTCGACCGACCGGAACATCGGCAGCCCCATTCGATCCCCTTCGCCAAGCACTATCGGCGGTCGGACGATGGTCGTGGGCACCCGGTCGGCGAACGACTCGGCCTCCTGCTCTCCGGCGCGTTTACTGCGTCCGTACGCCGATACCGGCAACGCAGGATCGGATTCGATTTTGGGTCGCCCGTCCAAGGCCGGTCCCGCCGCCGCCAAGGATGACACAACCAACAGTACCGGCGGATTAGATTGGGCCGCACAAGCCTGGGCAATGTTGCGGCAGCCCCCTTGATTCACCTGGAAAAAATGCCGCTTTCTTAAAGCCAGCGTAAGACCCGCCAGGTGATAGACGGTCTCTTGACCGGCAACGGCCGTAATCAAGCCCTCCGCTTCGGTAATATTGCCATAAACCAGGCGCACGCCCAGGCGATGAAGGCCATCGAGTTGCGAGGTCTTCCGCACCAGACACGTCACCTCGTCGCCGCGTGCAACCAAGGCCGAGGCAAGATGTTGCCCGATAAATCCGCTAGCGCCAGTAACCAGCACCTTAGCCATGAGCGGGCCATTTAGAGTTCAGTGAGGAATGCAATTGCATTTATCTTATAACCGATTAGTTGCTCGATTTCGCTTTAATTTATTTACACCAGGTAATCGAGGCAACTTTTGACGGCATTATCGCCATGGATAAAATTCGCCCATTCCAGCTACTTCACTTAACTATAAATTCCCAGAAAACTCATAAAGAGGGGGTATCGGTCATGAATTACCCATTCCATGCGTAAGTCCGTTGCAAGGCTAAACGAACCACGCCGGTAATTTGCTTAATAGTCACCGTTTTTGACAGAACCGAAAAGGCATGCGCCAACTTGGCTTGTTCGATAATCAGATCATCCAACTGGGCGGAAAGCAATATGCAAGGCAACATCGCCCGGAATTCTCTTAATCTAAGTAAGGTCTCCAAACCCGATAGTCTGGGCATGTGTATGTCCAAAAGCACTAAGTGCACCGTTTCACGTTTGACGATATCTAGGGCTTCTTCCCCGTTTCCTGCCACAAGCGTATGGAATCCCCTGGGTTCAAACGCCCCGCGCAGCGTTTCCCGAAACCCGGCGTCATCGTCGGTGATGAGCAAGGATGGGTGTTCCAACAACATGGCAATTACTCCTAAAAAGACCAGTACAAAGGATTAACGAGCAATTTAAATGCCACTTTGCTGCTATTCGATGACCGATAAACTCAATTGTTTGCAAGTCCTTGTATACATACATGTTACAATAAATTCTAGCTTTTTCCTAGATAAAATAGGGGATATAAATCGACTAAATCGCATTGTCAAAAGGGCAATTTGCTGCCTTTTTGGCAGACAGAATAGTCCGGCAAAAGCTATGATACCTAAAGACAACTATGGAAAGGAATAAAATAAAACACCCATAATAGGTCGAATTGCCCTTGAATGTCACACTTGGGAACCTATAATTCCGGGATTCCACCCCGGTCGAATAATAAACGACCCGGGGCCTATGCTGGGTTTATCGAAACCGCGAGCCGGCGGTCCGGCGTGATAAGCGGGTGTAGCTCAGTTGGTAGAGCGCCACCTTGCCAAGGTGGTTGTCGTGGGTTCGAATCCCATCACCCGCTCTTTTGCATCTTCCGGATAATGTCCTTGACGTAACGACAGGATCATGGCTGAAACAAAAAAACACGATTTAGACGACGATTCCTTGAATTCCGAAAAACTTCTCGACGAAGAAACCGCCGAGCAGCAGCAGGAGGAAGAAAAGGAGCCTCTGAATCTCGAAGTCGATATTCAGAACCGCAGCACCTGCGAACGTCACATTAAGGTGACCATTCCGCGCGAGGACATCGAACGATATTTCGACAAGGAATTTTCCGATCTCATGCCCACTGCCCAGATTCCCGGTTTCCGCCCGGGCCGGGCGCCGCGCAAACTTATTGAAGCCCGATTCCGCAAGGACGTGACCGAAAAGGTCAAGACGCTGTTGCTTAGCGACAGTCTCGCCCAAATACACGAGGAGCGGAACATCGCGGCCATCAGCGAACCGGATTTGGATCTGGACGCGGTGGAAGTGCCCGCGGAAGGCCCGCTTACATTCGAATTCAATCTGGAAGTGCGACCGGAATTCACGCTGCCCAAATGGAAGGGTCTGAAAATCGAAAAACCGGTCCGCGAAATTACCGACGCCGACGTCGACGAGGCCCTGCACAACCTGCTGGCGAATCGCGGCCGTTTGGTGCCCTTCGACGGTCAGGCCGAACCGGGCGATTATATAACGGCCAATCTCACCTTCAAGGACGGCGATCGCTTCCTTGCCAGCGCCGCTGAAGAAGTCATTCGCATCCGGCCGGAACTCAGTTTCCGCGACGGGAAAATCGCCGAATTCGACAAACTGATGGCCGGAGTCCGCCCCGGCGAAACGCGCCAATGCCAAGCCGACGTCGCGCCCGACGCCCCCCATCCCGATCTGCGCGGCAAAAACGTGACGGCCATTTTCGAGGTGCTGGAAGTCAAAAAACTGGAAATCCCCGCCCTGACCCCGGAACTGCTCGAGGAATTGGGCGGTTTCGATCTCGAGTCCGATCTCCGCGACTCGGTGAAAGATCAGCTCGGCCGTCAAATGGAATATGAACAGCGCCGCCAGACCAGAAAGCAAATAACCGCCGCCCTGACCGAAGCCGCAAACTGGGATCTGCCCCCGGAAATGCTCAAGCGGCAGAGCCACCGCGAGTTGCAACGGGCGGTCATGGAACTAAAACGCAGCGGCTTCAACGACGACGACATCCGCGCACACGAAAACGAACTGCTTCAAAACAGCGCGGTCTCCACGGCCAAGGCGCTTAAGGAGCATTTCATCCTCGAGCGGATCGCGGAGGAGGAAAAAATTGAGGCCGCGGATGACGATTTTACACAAGAAATCGCCTTAATCGCCGCCCAAAGCAACGAATCGCCCCGCCGCGTCCGAGCGCAAATCGAAAAAAGCGGCAACTGGGACGTACTGCAAAACCAGATTATCGAACGCAAGGCCGTCGATCTCATACTCGATCACGCCACTTTCAAGGAAGTGCCTTTCGAGTTCGAACACACCCAGGCCGAAACCGTGGATCAGGCCCTCGGCGGCGAACACGACAATATACCCGAGGCCAAACCCGAAACACACGAACCGCCTCACTCGGGATTCCCCGAAGAAAAAGGACGCAAAAGGGTTTAGGGCCCGGGGATTACCGATAATTTAGGGAAACCGCCTGCACTTTCGCACCAACTACTATCCACTCTCCATTATTAAGTAACGGACTACTCGCGACAATCGGAAGGATCTGGCATGAGTAATTCTTCGCGGCCGTGGATCGTTGATCCGCAATTATCTTCATATCGCGATTATCAGCGGCAGCGCCAACTGACCCTGGGTGATTTGCTGCTGGAAAACAGGATCATCCTTTTGCAGGGCGAAATTCACGACGCCAACGCCAATGAATTGGTAATGAAACTGCTGTACTTGCAAAGCGAAAACCGCCGCAAGGACATCCATTTCTACATCAATTCGCCCGGCGGCAGCGTCAGCGCCACCCTGGCCATCTACGACACCATGCAAATCCTTTCCTGCCCGGTGGACACCTATTGCGTGGGCGTGGCGGCCAGCGGCGGAGCGGTCCTTCTGGCCGGCGGAACCAAAGGCAAACGCTTCTCCCTGCCGCACGCCAAGGTGATGATCCACCAGCCGTACGGCCAGGTCGGAGGCCAGGTTTCGGACATCGAAATCCAGGCCAACGAAATCCTCAAAACACGCGATGTCTTAAACCAAATCCTTTCCCAGCACACCGGTCAGCCCATGGACCGCATCGCCAAAGATACCGACCGCGACTTTTACATGGACGCCCAGCAAGCCAAGGATTACGGCATAGTTGACGACATCCTTTCCAAACAATCGGTCGAGGTCGCGGAAGAAGAATAAATTAAAAGTTGACGGTTTTCAGTTTACAGTTCTCGGTAAAGCGACTGTAAACTGACAACTGTATACTGTTAACCGGAGCATCATCCATGTCATTGATTCCGTTCGTCATCGAGAAAAGCGGCCGCGAAGAGCGGGCAATGGACATCTACAGCCGCCTGCTTAAAGACCGCATCATCTTTCTCGGCATGCAAATCACCGACGATATAGCCAACTCGGTGGTCGCCCAATTGCTGTTCTTGCAGTCGGACGACCCGAAAACCGACGTGCACATGTACATCAACTCGCCGGGCGGAAGCATCTCGGCCGGACTGGCCATCTACGACACCATGCAATTCATAAACTGCGACGTGGCCACGTACTGCGTCGGCCAGTGCGCCTCGATGGGAGCAGTGCTACTGGCCGCCGGCTCGCCCGGCAAACGCAAGGCCCTGCCCAATTCCCGCATCATGATCCACCAACCACTGGCCGGCATGGAAGGCAGCGCCGAAGATATCCTCATCCACGCCAAGGAATTCATCAAAATCAAGGAACGCCTCAACCGCATTCTCATCAAACATACCGGCCATCCCTTGGAAAAAATCGAAAAAGACACCGACCGCGACCGATTCATGTCGGCCGAGGAGGCATTGGAATACGGATTGATCGACCATATCATCGAACACGCCGGATAAACCAGACTTTTTATAATTTACTTGTCCAATAACAATTCACTTGTGCGATTATTTAGCCCCCCGTGAACACACGGGGGGCCGATAAACTTTTCAACCGTCTCGTCCAACCAACAACTTGTCATTAAGCGGGAACGACAATCGGTTGTTCCATGCGAATTTCGATCGTGCGAGGTTGCCATGAAAACGCCGCCGCTGGCCGTTGCGGGCTTAATCTGTCTGGCCTTGGCCGGATGCCGTACCGATCCGACCGTTACCCTGCTGGAAAGGCAAAACCGCCTGCTGGAAGACGAAGTCTACCGGCTCCGCGGGGTGATTCAAGATAACGAAGAAGGCATGACGCAAAACTGCACTGTCGCAGAAGGCGCCGAGGGCGCATCCGCCCACGGCGAGATCCGCAAAACTCGACAGCCGAGCGCGGAGCCAAGCGAATCATACGCGCCGCGGAGCAGAAACCGGTCGATATCGGGTCCGACCGTCGAGATGCCCAACGAGCCCCTGCCGCCCAACGAAATTCCCGACACACTCAAACATCCCGTCGGCACAAGGGCTCCCGTCGAATCCGGCAAACAAAATGCGCCGGAAACACCCAAGCAATGGCAGGAACCGTCAGGCCCGAATCTGCCCGGTCAGCAAGGAACCGAAAAGGGCGGTTTAAATAAGACTTCTGGAATTCATCCCGCCGGCGGATTTGAATCCCCAGCCAAGGCCGACAGCAAGTACGTCGGCCAACTGGTGCTGAACCGCATGTTGACCGGCGGTTTTAGCACCGCTGGCCGCTCCGGCGACGACGGCGTGCTGGCGGTCCTCGAACCCCGCGACGTCAATGGCCGGCGCCTGGAAGCCCCGGCCGACGTGGCAGTCGTGCTTGTGGATCCGTCCAAAACCGGCAAAGAAGCTAAGCTTGCCCGCTGGGATTTCCCGGCCGCCGAAACGGCAAAACTCTTCCGCGGCAGCGGCATTGCCCGGGGCATGTACGTCGAATGTCCCTGGCCCGACCGTCCGCCGGAAAACAACCGCCTGCACCTGTTCGTGCGCTACACCACGCGCGACGGGCGGAAGTTGGAAGCCGATCAGTCCGTCGAAGTGGCCCTGCCCGGCGAAAAGGCCGCCCGCTGGACTCCCGCCGAACCCGAACCGCATCCGGCCGCGGCGCAGGATCGCGGACCGACTTCTTATCGACGATCCGACATGGAAGGAGCCGAATCAGACGCGTCTGACTCATCTTCCGATGATTCTCAACCCTCGCCTAGCCCCCGCTCCCATCGCACCGCCTCGCGAGCCAATTCCCCCGCGCTCCAGCGCCCCGTCTGGTCGCCCGAACGGTTTTAAGTGAATCACTTTAATCTAACGGTATTTTGTTTGGGTGATAGCGGTGCTATCGCCACTCATACGCATCCTATTTCAAACCCGCGCGTCTATAACCCAGATAACTCACATATCTTGAATTGAATATATATGCCATCTAACCGCTTGCGGTTTCGCGATAAGCCGACAAAACGCCGTTTTCCTGAAATAATTGCCAACTCAATCATGTGTCTAATCGCAGGTTTGAATTAGAATTGGCATTACAATCTCTCGAATCGGGCTTGGAAGAAACGCAGATACTTCGGCTCGTAGGTGATTTTCAGTCCTTTGGCGTGTTGCCGCTGATCGAAGACGTCCAGCACCGCTTCGGCGGTCACGTCCATGTGGGCCTGGGTGTAAACGCGGCGGGGGATGGTCAGGCGCACTAGTTCGAGTTTTGGATAACGGTGCTTGCCGGTGGCTTTGTCGCGGCCGGCGGAAACAATACCTCGTTCCATCGCCCGCACGCCGGAGTTGACGTACAATTCCGCGGCAAGGGTTTGGGCCGGAAAATGGTCTTGGGGAAGGTGTGCGTAAAAGGATTTCGCGTCCAGAAACACGGCATGACCGCCGATGGGACGGACTACGGGAATACTCCACTCGATAAGTTTGTGTCCTAAATACTCGACTTGTCCGATCCGCGCGCGGATGTGATCGTCCTGCACGGATTCGACGATACCGCGAGCCATGGCCTCCATGTCGCGGCCGGCCATGCCGCCGTAGGTGTGCAGCCCCTCGTAAACCACCACCAGGTTGCTGGCTTCCTCATAGAGTTCAAGTTCATTAAGCGCCAGCCATCCGCCGATGTTGACCAGTGCGTCTTTTTTCCCGCTCATCGTGCAACCGTCGGCGTAAGAGCAAATTTCCTTGAGGATTTCGGCCACGCACTTTTGTTGATAACCTTCCTCGCGCTGTTGGATGAAGTAGGAGTTTTCGACCGCGCGGGTAGCGTCGAGAATGATGCGGATTTTATATTTTTGCGCCAACTCGCGCACCGCCCGCAAGTTCGCCATGGCAATCGGTTGCCCGCCGGCCATGTTTACCGTGGCGGCCACACTGATATATGGAATATGCTCCGCGCCGACCCGGCGGATCAACGATTCCAACGCCTCCAGATCGACATTGCCTTTAAAAGGGTGTTCATTGGCCGGATCGTGGGCCTCGGGAATAATCACGTCCGCGAAAGTGCCGCCGGCCAACTCCTGGTGCAGGCGCGTGGTGGTGAAATACATGTTTCCCGGCACATAGTCGCCGG
>JBEKGL010000105.1:0-9288 GCA_050012815.1 Thermoguttaceae bacterium | reverse complement strand
CAACAGCGAGTCGTTATCCACGCCGACCACGGCCACTTCTTCCGGCACGCCCAGGTTGGCGGCGCGGCAGGCCTCCAACACGTCTCTGCCGCGGTCGTCGTTGGCGGCCATCAGTCCGACCGGTTTGGGCAGGTTGTGGAGCCACTCGGCCAAAAGTTTTTGTTCCCGCCCCCATTCCTGGTCGTGCTTGTTTTTCGGCTGCTCGTAAACGTGAGTTTTATAGTCCGCCTGTTTAATGTGTTTGACAAAACTATCGCGCCGCCGCTTGGACCAGATCCGATCGGCAATGCCCACAAAGGCGTAGTTGCGGAATCCCCTTTCCAACAAGTGGATCGCGGCCAGTTGAGCGGCATGGTATGAGTCGGTGTACAGTTCGCAGATTTGCGACAAGGGATTGCCGGGCGCGAGTTGCTTTTCGGAAAGGCCCAAGGCCACTACCGGCAATCCGGTGGCTAGAATGGCTTCCGCGACTTTTGGAGTTTCAATCCTGGCGATGATTCCGGTCCCGCCCCAATGTTTCATTTCCGGCAAGGCCTGTTCAAGATCGCCGGGCGTAACGTAAAACGCCCACGGCCCGTGAAGTCGTGCATAGCGCACAATACCGCGCAATACCCCTCGGCCGTATTCCCGGGAAGTTTCAATCAACAAGGCAACTTTACGAATTCCGCTCATATTGATAAACCAACGTTTTTCCTTTCAAAATCTCAGGGTAATAGGTCATTTTTCATTTATACCTTTATTATAGTTTTCGGACTAAAAATAAATAGCAGTACATGCGTATTATTTAAATACTACTGCGCAATACTCAAAATATAAAGAACACTATTGCGAATATGATTTTAAATAAAGCAGGCTATTTTCCACTGGAATTATCTAATTCCAAGCATTACCGTCCATAAAATCGGGTGAAATACAACTGATTTGCATAAAAAAGCCGCGATCTTCCCGGCTTTTGGGTGGTATCTCAGCCTAATATAACGGCTGGAATAACAAATTAGGGCTGTTCTGATACCGCGTTTATTTTAAAGGCGGTTAAGGATGGGATGATAGTGCCGCCGGCGCTAAAGTCAATTGCCCATAAGCGATGGTGCAACCGTCGCTTTTATTCACAAAATACGCATGGAAGGTTAAGCCCTATTTTCTTCCATGAATTTTTGCTTTTCCGGCAAGGGGACTGTTGAAACTCTTAATCACAATTGTTTTAATATGAAGGGGTTGTCAAACAGACTTGGCTTATGTTGATCCGTGCAGAGCGATTAGGCCAGCTTATCCATAACGTTATTTAACAATATTTTAAACCACAAACTTTGGAAACAGGTTCATCCCATGGCTAAACGCGGTGAACGAAGGTATGCAATCGGAGTGGATTACGGAACCAACAGCGTACGCGCATTATTGGTCGATACGGCCGACGGCGGCGAAGTCGCTTCCTGCGTGTATAACTATCCCAGCGGCGAGGCCGGCATCCTGCTGGACCCGAAGGACCCCAATCTCGCCCGGCAGAACCCGGCGGATTATATCGAGGGTTTTTATCAATCGGTTCGCCGGGTGATGGCGGCGGCCAAAAAGCTGCGAGGTTTCTCGCCGGATGACGTAATCGGCATCGGCGTGGACACCACGGGATCGACGCCTATTCCGGTCGATCGCCAAGGAAGCCCGCTGGCCTTAAAGCCGGAGTTCCGCAAAGATCTGGCCGCCCATGCCTGGCTGTGGAAAGATCACACGGGACATGCCGAGGCCGCCGAAATCACCGACAAGGCCGCCAAAAGCTCCGAGGGCTATCTGGCCAAATGCGGCGGCACTTACAGCAGCGAATGGTATTGGTCGAAAATCCTGCATTGCAAACGGACCGCGCCGAAGGTTTTTGCCGCGGCATACTCCTGGGTGGAACTGGCCGATTTCGTTCCCGCGTTTATCACCGGTAATACCGATCCGCACACCTTGCCCCGAGGCATCTGCGCGGCCGGGCACAAGGCCATGTACAACGACGAGTGGGGCGGACTGCCCAGTAAAAGCTTCCTCGCTAAACTCGATCCGGCCCTGGCCGATCTGCGCGACCATTACGCCGCTCAGGCCCTTACAGCCGATCAATTGGCGGGCAAGTTGACCTCCGACGCGGCCAAAAAGACCGGTCTACCAGAAGGCGTGGCCGTGGCCGTGGGGGCCTTCGACGCCCACATGGGCGCGGTGGGGGCGGGCATAAAGCCGGGAACCCTGGTAAAGATTATCGGCACCAGCACCTGCGACATGATGGTAGCCCCGCAAGACCGCGCATTGCCAGACATCCCGGGGCTGTGCGGCATAGTGCCTGGTTCGATTATTCCCGGCATGTTCGGCCTGGAGGCGGGCCAATCGGCGGTGGGCGATATCTTCAATTGGTTCGTAAAATACCTGGCACCGGCGAAATATACCGCCAAAGGCGATCCGCACGCCAATCTCAGCCGGGAGGCCGAAAAACTGCGGCCGGGCGAATCCGGCCTTTTGGCCCTGGATTGGAACAACGGAAATCGCACCATCCTGGTCGATCCCTTGTTGGTGGGTCTGCTCGTGGGCCAAACCTTGCACACCTCGGCGCCGGAGATCTACCGGGCGCTGGTCGAGGCCACGGCCTTCGGGGCATTGCGAATAATCAACCGCTTCGAGGAATACGGCGTGGCCGTGAGCGAAGTGGTTAATTGCGGCGGGATCGCCGAAAAAAATCCATTCGTAATGCAAATCTACGCCGACGTTTGCAACCGGCCCATGAAAATCAGCCGCTCGCCCCAAACCTGCGCACTGGGAGCGGCCATTTTCGGCGCGGTAGCGGGCGGAGCCTATAAAACCACCGAGCAGGCGCAGCGAAAGATGACCGGAGTGAAGAAAAACGTATTCCGGCCCAACAAAGCAGCCGCCAAAACATACGCCGATCTGTATCGGCTCTACCTTACGCTGCACGACGCCTTCGGCACCAGAGATTATCAAGGCAAATTAAATCGCGTAATGAAAGACCTGATCGAGATCCGCCACCGCGTGAGGAAATCGGATTAAATCATAATGAACCTAGACGAACTTCGCGAAAAAGTCTGCCAGATCAACCGCTTGCTGCCGGCCACGGGTTTGGTGACCATGCACTCGGGCAATGCCAGCGGATTGGACCGCCAAAGCGGCCGGCTGGTTGTCAAGCCGTCGGGCATGGATTACGATAAGCTTACGCCGCAGAACCTCGTGGAGGTCGAACTGGATACCGGCAAGGTAGTCGGTTCAAAGCTTCGCCCCAGCGTCGACCTGCCGCATCACCTTTATCTTTACCGGAATATGCCCGAAATAGGCGCGGTCATACACACGCACAGCAATTATGCCACCGCATTCGCGGCCGTGGGCAAATCCATTCCTTTGTGCCTGACGGCCATAGCCGACGAATTCGGCCAGGAAATTCCATGTGCGCCGTACATCGATAACGAGGGCGACCACATCGGCGAGGCAATAATAAAATATCGCGGACGCGCCCCGGCCATCCTGCTGGGCAACCACGGCGTGTTCGCCTGGGGCAAAGATCCATTTGCGGCGCTAAAGGCCGCCGTGATGGTCGAAGACGTGGCTAAAACCGTGCATTTGGCCATGCAAATCGGCGAACCCCGCGAGATCACTCCGGATGAAGCCGAAAAATGGTATAAACGCTATCATGAACGATACGGACAAAAATAGGAAATCAAAGATTATGGCAGACCTCAAACAATTCGAAGTATGGTTCGTCACCGGCAGCCAGCATTTATACGGCGAGGCGGCCCTGAAAAAAGTGGCCGAACACTCGGCGGAGATAGCGCAGTCGCTCTCGCAATCCGGCAAAATACCGGTGAAAGTCGCATTTAAGCCGGTTGTGACCACGCCGGCGGCGATCACCGAGTTGTGCATGGAGGCGAATAACGCGAAAAACTGCGTCGGATTGATTACCTGGATGCACACTTTTTCGCCCGCCAAAATGTGGATCGCCGGACTAAACGCCTTGCGCAAACCATTCGTCCATCTGCACACGCAGTACAACAAAGAGTTGCCCTGGTCGGAAATCGACATGGATTTCATGAATCTGAACCAGGCCGCTCACGGCGACCGCGAATTCGGTTTCATCGGCAGCCGGATGAGGCTGAACCGGAAAATCGTCGTCGGTTTCTGGCGTGACGGGGAAGTTCTGGGCCAGCTCGGCTCTTGGATGCGGGCGGCTTGCGCCTGGCATGACGCACAGGGCGGCAAGGTCGCCCGATTCGGCGACAATATGCGCGAAGTCGCCGTCACCGAAGGCGATAAAGTCGAAGCCCAGCTTCGGTTGGGATATTCGGTCAACGGATACGGCATAGGCGACCTGGTCAAATACGTCGGTGCCGTGACCGACGCCGACATCGATAAGCTCGTGGCGGAATATGACGCACAATACGCGGTCGCCGAACCGCTTCGAAAGGGCGGCGCCGCTCGCCAGTCGCTGCGCGAGGCCGCGCGAATTGAATCGGGCATGAGGGCCTTCCTGCAAGACGGCGGTTTCAAGGCCTTTACCACGACTTTTGAAGACCTGCACGGCCTGGTGCAATTGCCCGGCTTGGCAGTGCAAAGACTGATGGCCGACGGCTACGGTTTCGGGGCCGAGGGCGATTGGAAAACGGCCGCCTTGGTGCGGGCGATGAAAGTCATGGGCGCGGGCCTGGACGGCGGAACGACCTTCATGGAAGACTACACCTATCACTTCGGCGACGACGGCATGAAGGTCTTGGGCGCGCACATGCTTGAAGTGTGCGAATCGATCGCGGAGCAAAAACCCTCGTTGGAAATCCATCCGTTGGGCATCGGCGGCAAGGCTGATCCGGTTCGGCTGGTGTTCAACGTCCGCAGCGGCCCGGCCCTGAATGCCTCGGTCCTGGATATGGGCAGCCGATTCCGGATGCTTGTCAACGAGGTCGACGCGGTTCAGCCGGACAAGCCGATGTCCAAGTTACCGGTGGCCAGGGTCGTGTGGATTCCCAGGCCCAATCTAAAGATCGCGGCCGCCGCCTGGATAATGGCTGGCGGAGCGCATCACACCGGTTTCAGCCAATCTGTCACTCGCGAGCACCTGGAAGACTTCGCATCCATGGCCGGCATGGAATTCCTGGTCATCGGCAAAGAAACGAGTCTGCCGGAGTTCAAGAAGGAGTTGCGTTGGAACGACCTGTATTACCATCTAGCCAGAGGGTTATAAATATAATTAAGGAATTATGGCATGAGTTTAGCGAAAAACGTCACACTCGGGTTCATACCTGCCAATCGCGGTTTTTTTAGCGCCGAACTGGCCGCCTCCATGCGCCAGCAAACCATCGACGCCATGCAAAAGCTGGGCATCAAGGTAGTGGCGCCCAACGCCGAGCAAACCAAGGTCGGCTGCGTGGAAAATCGCAAGGAAGCCGAGATCTGCGCGGACCTGTTCCGCAAAAACAATGTGCAGGGAATCGTGATCGGGGCGGTAAATTTCGGCGACGAGCAGGCCGCCGCCTGGACCGTCCGACAGGCCGCCCTGGGCGTGCCGATTATGATTTTCGGCTGCCAGGAGGAAGAAGTCCTGACCATGAAAACCCGGCGACGCGACTCCTTTTGCGGGCTGCTGTCGATAGGCGAGGCCTTGCGCCAAATCGGGGCCAAATACAGCGTTGCCCAGCGGCCGATATGTTTTCCCTCGGACGCCTCGTTTTCCAAGGACATCGACTGGTTCGTCCGCGTTTGCCGCGTGGTGCAGGGCGTGAAAAACGCCCGTTACGGCCAGGTGGGCACGCGCCCGGAAGGCTTTTGGACCTGCCGCTTTAACGAAAAACAATTGCAACTCCTCGGCCCGACGACCGTGGTCCTCGATCTAAGCGAGGCCATTGCCGGGGCGAACAAATACCTCGACGACGATGCGAAGGTGCAGGAAATCGTCAAACAAATCAAGCTCTATGCCGACACCTCGGCCGTCAAGCCGCCCAGCCTGATCCGCAGCGCGAAGTTGGAACTGTTCCTGCGAGAATGGCGCGACCAAAATGCCTTGGACGCCATGGCCGTGCAATGCTGGACTTCGATCCAGGCCAATTACGGCGTGTGCAGTTGCCTCACCATGAGCCGGTTGGGCGACGAAGGCGTGCCCTGCGCTTGCGAGTCGGACATCATCGGCACGCTATCGATGCACGCTTGCATGTTGGCCTCCGGTTCGCCGGCGGCCCTGGCCGATTGGAACAATTTGCACAACGATGATGAAGAACTGGCCAACGTCTGGCACTGCGGCGTGTTTCCCAAGTCGTTTGCCAAGACTCCGGTAAAGCTGGGCGTTCAGGAGATTATCGCATCCAGCGGCGGGGCAAGATACGAAGACTCGGAAGGCACGGTCGAGTTTGTCGCCAAGCCCTCGCCTTTGACCCTCTGCCGCGCAACCCAAAGCCCGGAAGGCCAGTGGAAAGTCGCCATTGCCCAAGGACGAATCGAAGACAACAAGGCCGTAACCTTCGGCGGTTACGGCTGGTGCCGCATTCCCAATCTGCAGCGCCTGTATCGCGACGTGTTGGTAAGGCATTTCCCCCATCACGTGGCCATAACCCAAGAGCACGTCGGCAACGTGCTTTGGGAGGCATTTGGCAACTACCTGGGCATGGAGGTTTATCACGCCACCCAAGACACGCCGGGTCTGTACACGCCGCGGCTGCCGTTTTAATTGTTAATCACGTTTCCGTAATTTGATTAGGGGGCAAATAAATTAAAATAAAAACCCATGCAGTCCGTGCTGCTGGATAAACATATCCTTCCGGATACACGGCCCGGAGCTTTTCATTGACACAATTTACAGGGAAGTCTTATGAACAGTTTCATGCCCTTATTTGCCGTTGATGCGCCGGTTGTCGCGGCTCCGACCCACGCCTTAGAAATGTGGGATTGGATAACGATTGGAATTTATTTCTGCGTTCTGTTGGGTGTCGCCTGGTGGGTGGTCAGCCGCGCCAAGAACACCGCGGCCGACTACTTCCTGGCCGGCCGGAATCTCGGTTGGTGGGTGATCGGAGCTTCGATTTTCGCCTCGAACATCGGTTCCGAGCATATCGTCGGACTGGCCGGTTCCGGGGCAAAAGACGGCGTGGCCATGGCGCACTACGAACTCCATGCCTGGTGCCTTTTGGTATTGGCCTGGGTATTCGTTCCCTTTTATGCCCGGTCGATGGTGTTCACCATGCCGGAATTCCTGGAAAAGCGGTTCTCGGTCAGTTCGCGATACGTCCTGTCGATTGTGTCGATCATCACGTTCATCGTGTCGAAGATCGCGGTGGGCATTTTCGCCGGGGGGCTGGTATTCAGCGTGTTGTTGCCCGACATGCAAATAGATTTAGGCAAATATGGGATAATCGACAGTTTTTGGATTGGCTCGGTGCTCATCATTTTGCTGACCGGTTTATACACCATGCTCGGCGGCATGCGGGCCGTGGCCTACAACGACTCGGTACAGGCCATTGTCTTGATTATCGGTTCGGCCACGTTGACGTTCTACGGACTGCACAAGCTCGGCGGTTGGACTGAATTGCGTAATATCTGCGGTTCCGAAATGTTCAACCTCTGGAAACCGCTCATTCCAGTCGGCCAGGAAGGAACCTGGGCCCCGATCATACAAAGGGACGCCGCCGGGGCGATTGTGAAGCAGGCATGGTATTTCAACGATAATTTTCCCTGGCTGGGCATGGCCATCTGCGCACCGGTGATCGGTCTGTGGTACTGGTGCACCGATCAATACATCGTCCAGCGCGCATTGGGCGCTCCGAACCAGACCATTGCCCGGCGCGGCAGCATCTGCGCGGCCTTCCTGAAATTGACTCCGGTCTATTTGTTTATTATTCCCGGTTTGATCTGTTTTGCATTGGCTAGGAGCGGAAAGGTGGCCGAATTGACAACTATGATTGATCCGACCACTCACAAAGCCATACCCGCGGCGGTTCAGGGGGCCTTTCCCATGATGGTCAAACACTTGCTGCCCGCGGGTTTGCGAGGCATTGTTGTGGCCGGATTGCTTTCGGCCTTGATGGGTTCACTGGCCGGCGTGTTTAACGCCTGCTCGACCCTGTTCACCGTCGACCTGTACGGAAAGATGCGTCCCAAGGCATCACAGTCCGAGATCGTGCGCATAGGACGCATCGCCACGGCGGTCATGGTCCTTATCGCCATTGCCTGGATCCCGGTGGTTAAAAACTCTCGCAGCCTATATGAATACCTGCAAAGCATTCAAGGGTATTTAGCCCCGCCGATTTTCGTGGTGTTTTTCTTCGGCGTATTTTTCAAACGGCTGAATGCCAAGGGGTGCCTATGGGCAATGATCGTGGGCTTCATCCTCGGACTTTTCCGCATGTTAGTCGATACGCCCGTAACTTTGGGACTGGATAAGTTCCCCTCGTGGGTCGGCGACCTATATGCCGAAGGCTCTTTCCTTTGGGTCGTAAACCACATCTTTTTCCAGTACTTCAGTATTCTCATCACCCTTGTATCGCTCATCGTGATGGTGGTCGTCAGCCATATGACAAAGACCCCTTCGTACGAGCATATCAAGGGACTGACATACGGCACGGCCACGGCGGAGGATAATCGCGCCACACGCGCAAGCTGGCACAGAGTCGACCTGATCGCCTCGGTGATCGTGATGCTCTTCATCATCGGCGCATATCTATACTTCACAGGGGTTCCATCTTTCGTTGAGAGCTTGTGGGGTTCTATCTTTCATTGATAGATTGTTCGGCTAAAAAATGACATAAAATCAAAGCCCCGGGCGAATGCACCCGGGGCTTTTTCTTATATTTATTAAAAACCGCTTGTGTTTTCACGTTGCATATGCGCCGCCCGCTACCACCGTCCATGTCTCGCGGCGATCCTAAGTACCGTCACCGACCAGGGTTTGAAGGTGTATTTGAACTCCGGCGCCACACCCTCAATCGCCAAACTCATCGGCACCACCTTTTTCGGCTCGGCAAATGAGTTTTCATCGCTGAGTTTAGCCCCGGCGAGCACCGTAACGTCGGCCTTGCTGGCGATCTCTCCGGCGCCTTTTATTTGCACGGCCGCATCAACCGGCTCGGCCGCTGAATTCACGACCTTTATGATCACCTCGTCCGATTTCTCATCCCGGCTGGCGGTGGCGTAGAGACCCGGTTTTTTGCCGGCTTCCGCTTGTCCTGTGCCGATATTAACGGGCAGCACGACGTCGCCGCGGTTGCGGCTGAACATCTGCTGCACGTAATACGACGGCGTGCCATAAACGCTGAGGTTGTCGCACCAGATCAGGTCCGGGGT
>JBEKGL010000104.1:0-9369 GCA_050012815.1 Thermoguttaceae bacterium | reverse complement strand
AGATACACCCGACCTCTCAGCTTCAAGACTTTTAACCTACCCGATAACGGAATATGGTTATCATGTAACTGTATCGAACTTGCTGCCGGATCCCCTGATTGATGCAAGTCTTATAGTGCAGAACTTGTGGGAATATTGTTACAGCACTCTGCCTCCTGGTTTCATTCATCCTGATGATATAGTCTGGAACCCAGGAGCTATAGCCAATGGGTCAATCCCGGCCTACGATCTGGGGATTATTCCACCGAATGGATCGGGGTCTGTTGACGTGGTGATGTTACGAGGTTTTGAAATCCCCAATCAACCGGCCTTTCAGGTTTTGATCGCAATTCCCGAACCCTCTACCCTCGTTCTACTCGGCATCGGCGTCATCGGGTTGCTGACCTATGCTTGGCGATGGCGGAAACAAACTGCATAGAGGCAGAAAACCAATCCGCTGCCACGTCCTTACATTGCCGTCGGCCTGTCCGATGCGCAAGACCTATTTTGCCTCCATCGCAATAACGTGTGTTATAGAGCGATTTACCGTTCGGTTGCACGGATCAACGCGGATTGAATCCGTTGCCGAATCATGAACTTCAGCGCCGCTTTGCGGATTTCGGATCCGGCGAAAAGATCCTTGGGAAACTCGTAGTAAGTCAACATCAGGGCATAAATCTCATTGCCCTGATCGACGTTTAAACCCATGCCCGCCAGGTATTGAAGGCGCAGGTTCCGATCTCTATTGATTTCGGCGTCGGCCAGCCAAGGCTGCAAATCCTGCTCCTGCCCGGCGAAGGTGGACAACAACTCGAGCGCCGAGAAAAATCCGACCTCGGCCAGCGACACCGTCACGCGCTTATTGCGGTCCAGCCGGCGCTGGAGTTGGTCCACGTCGATCTTCGTCGCGCCGTTCTGGCCGAACAGGACTAGGTCGTAACCGCCTCCGTTTATGTCATTACCCCAAATTGTTCCACCGGGAAAGACATCGAAGAAAGTCTTGATTTCGCACTTCACCGCGCGCTCGTCGCTCTCGTATAGCGGCACCCATTGGGTGATTACTCCGCCCGGATTGAGCCTCCGCCGGCACATCTCAAAGTATTCTTTGGAATACAGCGTGGCGGACCCCTTGACCCAGGGATGAATTGGGTCGGAGGTGATCAGGTCGAAGGTGTTTTTCGTGGTGAGGATGTAATGCCGGGCGTCGTCGTAAACCAATTCGACGCGAGGGTCGGCCAGCACGTTGTAGTTCTCCTGGCCGAAATAATTCGCCGCGATGGGCGGAATCAAGGGTTCGATTTCACAGATCACGATTCGCTCCACGTCGGGATGCAACACGAATGTGCCGGCCGTAATGCCCGCCCCGCAACCGACCACCAGCACCGAGCGCGGCCCGGGGTGCAATAGCGCGGGAATGTGACCGAGCATCCGTTGCAGGCGCATGTCTTGCGGTTCGCTGGAGGCTTCCACTTTGCCGCTGACGTGGAAATTCCGCACGCCGTTGCTCATTTCGGAAACGGCGACCGAAGAATTCAGGCCCTCGCCCACGTAAAGCATCTTCGACTGACCGATCCTGGAGGGAAAAACCCGGCCAAATGCAATTAATTCCCAGGGAACAACGGGCACCTTCCAGGCGCCCAATACCAAGAGTCCTATCGCCGCCGCCAAGGCGACCGCGCCCGCACCGCCCAGCCCAGGCTCCCCGGACGCGGCCCTGGTCCGAAAGGGCCGTAACAACGGAACTAACATGCACAGCCCGGCCGCGACGGACAATCCCATGAGCACCCGTTGCGACTGTTGGGTGCCTATCCAGCCGATCAGGATTATGCTGAAACCGACCGCCCCTAAAATCGCGCCGACGGTATTGGCGGCATACACGTTGCCGACCAATCGTCCCGGGTCCTTTCCCGGCGACGCGACAGCCGCAATGGCCAGGGGAAAACTCGCTCCCCACAGGCAGGTCGCCGGAAAAATTGCCCAGGCACAACGCACCAGATCGAGCTGAAAATCGAACCAGGGGCTTGTGGAAAGCCAGGGATCGATGGGCCAATAAGGAAGGGAGCCGGCAAGCATAAAGGCAGTCCATGCAATTGCCGCTGCTAAGAGCATTTGACACAAGCCCAACGCGATCCGCGGCCGCGCGGTCCAGCGCGATACAAACGCCCCGATACTGCTGCCAATGCCCAACCCCACCAGGAACACGGCCAGGATTATGGAAAACGTATACACCGTGGCCCCCAGCATCAACGACAATATGCGCGTCCAAATCACCTCGGCGCCCAATGCGGACATGCCGGAAAGTGCGATCGTGACGTAAACCGGCCACGATCCCTTGGCCTTCGTGCCCGGATCCGGCGTAATGTTTTCTCCCGGCGCGCGGTGCGGCGTAACAGCCGCCAAAATCAGTCCGATCAAACCCACCGTGCCGTTGATGGCGGCGGCGACAAAAGTGGCCGTGGCCACGTCGTGGACCCTCAGCAAATAGAATCCCGCCGACAGGCAACCGCACACGGCCCCGGCGATGTTTCCGCCGTAAAAGAGTCCCAACCAGGAAATGCCTTGGTGCGTGGTTTCGACCCAACGTGCAATCGCCGGCAGCGTTGCGCCCATAAGCAAGGTGGGCGGCAATAGACACGCCGCGCATACCGCGCCGCGCAGCAGGGATCCCGACAGGCCGTGACCGGCGCTGGTTGCGTAGAATCGATCGACATAAGGCATAACGTACAAAACCGCGATGCCGATGATTCCGGTTCCCAACTCGAGTAGCCCATAAACGCGCAGAGGATGCCGCCGCGCGGAGATCATCCGCGGCAAGGCAAGGCTGCCCAGACACATCCCGCCCATGAAGGTCCCCAGCAACACGCCCAAAGACACCGCGGACGAGCCGATCACTAGTTGCAGCAATTGAAACCAGACGATTTCGTAAATCAGCCCGGAACACCCGCTGCCCACGAATAACAGCAACAGCAAAGGAAGGAACCGGCCCGAAGTCGAGGGACTTGTTGCTTGTGTGGGATTTTGTGCGGTCATATCGTCCAAGCGTCTTTCCTTCGCGATCCTGCAGGGCATTCAAGCCATCCGCGACTGCAAGGATGATTATATAGTATTTTCGTGAGTGTATTTTAATCGGGATTTTAACCGGAAGCAGGCGGAAAATCGATGTACTGAGAGAATCCTGTCGCCATAAATAATTGCCATAAAAGCACTTAGGAATCTAAAAAAATCGCTCTGCCCTTATCGGGGGAAGTTCGCTATAGTATGCCCCCCCTCAGATTATTTTTGGAGACTTTTTTCATGTTACAAAATTGCCCAATTATTTACTACATCTGTGCGGTTTTGGCGGTAGTTTGCAGCGGTAACGTATTGTTAGCCCAAAATCTTCCACAACCTCAACCCGCTCAATCAACCTCTTTTTTATCCGTTCCATCAGGCGAGGTAATTCCGGCGGGAACTTCGGCCAATAATGCAACGGGAATGAATTATCTCGAAACAAACACAACACCGACTGCCAACAGTCTTTTGCCGGGCGAAGTCCAGCCGGTTCCGGCCACAAATGGAAGGTCTTATCAGCCAATTCCACACTCAGGCAATCAAGGTCCGTACCCTACCACTGGAACGCCGACCCCGGCAGCGCCTACCCCGGGCGTCAATTCCGCTTCAAGCCCTAATCCATCTCTGCCTATCACGTTGGAACCGGAAAAACCCTTGTATTTCGAGGAAGCGTGGACTTGGCAGTGTTTCCCCGACAGTTTGTTGTATCAATCGTATCTGGCCGGCAACAAAGAACCTCGCTTTGGCACTCAATGGATCCATGAAAAGGATATAGGTTGGCAGTGGGATGCTATTTTAGGCGGACGCGCGGGATTATTGCGATACGGCACCGTCAATAGTCCTTGGCCCGAAGGTTGGCAGTTAGACATCGAAGGCGCCGCGTTTGTACGGATGAATCTGGAACACGATCGGGACGTGGATGGGGCGGATTTCCGCTTCGGCGTTCCTTTGACTGTGCGACAAGGGCCTTGGCAGGGAAAATTTGGATACTATCACCTCAGCTCCCATCTCGGCGACGAATACATGGTCCGCAATCAAACCTTTGATCGGATAAACTATGTCCGCGACTGTCTACTGCTCGGAGTGGGCTTTTTTCTCAGTCCGGATCTACGCCTGTATAGCGAGGCCGATTATGCATTTAACATTGAAGGCGGCGCCGAACCTTGGAAATTTCAATTCGGCCTGGAATACAGCCCAGCCGAACCCACACAATACTGGGCCAAACCATTCTTCGCCATTAACGGCCTGATTTCGCAAGAAAACGATTACAGCGGTAATGTCACCGTGCAAACCGGCCTGCAATGGCGCGGACGCTCCGGCCATCTGGCGCGCATCGGAATGCAGTATTTCAACGGCATGAGCGAAATGGCTCAATTCTACCGCACACATGAAGAACAAATCGGCATGGGCATGTGGTACGACTTCTAAACCAAGATGGAAGGATGAATCGGAGGCTATAGACTGAGGCTAAAGGCGTTAGGTTATAAGATTAATGAAACCGCTTGCGGTTTCGCGCTACCCACCATCCACTACCCACTGTCTACTGAACCCTGAATCCTGCACCCTGAACCCTGAACCCTGAATCCTGAACCCTGAACCCTGAATCCTGAATCCTGAACCCTGAACCCTGAACCCTTTTTATTCTACTACCTATCTCCTTCATCGCTTTCCGCCGTTTTTGTAACTCTTGGCGCCTTCTTCGCACCGGCAACTAGCGATTCCATCAAGATAGGCAAACCTGGGAATCTCTGCCGATTATTCCGTTTATTACGGCCTGCCCGTCTCGATGATTCTGTCCGGGCAGACTGTGCGTTAAGTTCCGGTAAAGCCGATTCCGATGAATCTTTTAGCTATGACGATTGTAATAAGAATTCCAATTGTAATGGCCAAAAATGACACCTTTGACCCAGTAACATGATCGTTTTGACGGGAATTTAGCCTTACCCACGTTTTAAGGGGGGATCGTTCATGCCTATCCATATTAAAACCATGCTTCTTTGGCTCTCGGTGGTGGCAGCATTGGGATTTGCAGCCGGCAATAGTGCTGCCCAATCGACCGGGCCCGCCGCCTTTGCCGCCAAACAGAAAATCAAAAACCAGGTGCTTGCGGCCATGGACGACGGCAAAATTACGTCGGACGAGCGACGTAACATCCTCTCACATGCCAAGGACATTCTCAGTGCAAAAGAATATGTCGGCTTGGTGGAGACGATAAATCGCCTTTCGCCTCCGGAGAATCCAGTGTCCGAAGAACTCGGTTATACCCCGGTTGTCGACAGAAAACTTATGGCGAAGTTTTACACCCCGGATCTATCCCGGCTTGAAAAATCAAAGGCGGGCGAGTCAATCGCCAACCAGTCTTTCGTTAAGGAAATAACGCCGGACCTGTCTTTCGTGAAGGAAATAACGCCCAATCCATCTTTCTTGGCGAAGATAATGCCCAAGCAATCTTTTTTGAAAGACCGCATACCCAATCAAACTCATGTGGTAAAAGAAACGGCGCCCAAGACTTATATTGTAAAAGAAATAATTACCAAACAAACTATTGTCACAACGACGCCTCCCAATCCATCCGTTGCGAAAGATTCAGCTCCCAAGCAAACCGTTGTGAAAGAGTCAGCCCCCAAGCAGACCGTTGTGAAAACAACGAAGCCCAGCGCGACTGCTAAGACTGCTAATGTCGTCATCCTTCCGCCGCCCCCGCCGCAACAAAAAAATAACAGTCAACCGAATCCCTCCACGGTCGGCAAGGCGCAAGAAACTCCAAAATCCAACGATCCGGCGCCTCCCATGCCCGTGGCCGAGCGATCTCAAACCAGAAATGTCGCCGCGGATAAACCGATCCGGCAAAAAATGGTGGAAAGCCCGAAGGAACAAGCCAAAACCGGCAATCAAGCCGCGATCCAACAGCCGGCCGGCTTGTTGCGCGAAGCGGAAAAAACATCAATTACTCATTCTTACGCCGATTATAGCGTGCCGGTTTTGACTACGCCGGCCGCCGCATTGCTAAACGACCGCAACAACACCATACAGGCGTCTTTTGACCAGCCTCTGGAACCGGACTGCCAGGGCATTATCAAGTATTAATAGCGCCTTGAACTCGCCGGATGAACCGGGTATCTTGCTTGTGTAATGAATTAGCCTTGCTTAAGCGGCGGTTTAACTGCCGCCCCGATAATCATAAGCAAGCCGGTTTGCATTTTTTCCGACGTCATCGCTACGCTTATGTCTGAATACGGGTTGTTTTTTCGCGAGTTTTTACGGAATTTTCACACCACCGGAGCGATCTTGCCCAGCGGTCGTTCCTTGGCCAGAGCCTTGGCGCGATACGTGGCCCAACCCGCAACGGCAGGACGGCGGATCATCGAAGTCGGACCGGGAACCGGCGCGGTCACGCGGCATATTATCAGCGTTTTGCAGCCCCTTGACCGGCTCGATCTGGTCGAGCTTAACGAATCGTTCGTGCGCCGGCTCGAGCGCCGCTTTCAAACCGAACCGCATTTCCAGTCCGTCGCCGGCCGCACTCGAATACTGCACTGCCCGGTGGAAGAACTCCCCAGCGAATCGACTTACGATTTGATCGTCTCGGGCCTTCCTTTGAATAATTTTTCCGCGGATCTGGTGGAAGGGATATTGCGGAAATTTCTAAATCTGCTTTCGCCGGGCGGAACGCTTTCCTTCTTCGAGTACATCGCCATGCGGCGCATGAAAGCGATCGTAAGCGGCCCGGCCGACCGGCAACGTCTGCGCGGAATCCACCGCGCCATGCACGACGTGTTGAAAATTCACGAAATCCGCCGCGACGCCGTGTGGCGCAACATTCCGCCCGCCTGGGTCCACCACGTCCGAGTATAATTTATTCATTTAGGAGTCATCTTAATGTTGCGACGCTGCCTCATGATATTGCTGCTTGCGGGATTTCTTCTTGGCGGCGCCTGCCCGGCCGCCCCGCCCGATGACAAACAATCCGCCCGGGAAAACGATTACGAGTTGTATAAACTCCTGGTCGATTCAATCGATCAGGTCCGGGAGAATTACGTTCAAGAACTTGACCGCCGAGAACTTATCGAAGCGGCCATCCGCGGCGTGATGGAAAAACTCGATCCCTACTCCTCCTACATCGGCCCGAACGACATCGATCAACTTCGCACCGCCGTGGATAGCGAGTTCGGCGGCATCGGCATTCAAATTACGCTCGACAACAGCGAACTGAAAATTCTCAGTCCCATCTACGGCACGCCCGCCTATAAGGCCGGATTGCTGGCCGGAGATAGAATCGTGGAAATCAACGGCAAAAGCACGGACAACCTCACGCTCGACGAGGCCACCGGGCGCCTCAAAGGCAAGGAAGGAACCCCGATTACGCTCACGGTAATTCATCCCGGCGGCGAAAAAAAAGAACAAATCACCATCACGCGCAAGCTGATCCACGTTGAAACCGTATTGGGCGAAAACCGGAAACCCGATGGAAAATGGGATTTCCTGTTCGATGCCAACCTCCGCATCGGCTACATTCGCATGACGGCCTTCAGCCGCGACACCTCCGGCGAACTGCAACGGGCCATGGAACAACTGCAATCGGCCGGAATGCGCGGGCTGATCCTCGATTTGCGATTCAACCCCGGCGGATTGCTCAACGCCGCCATCGAAGTAAGCGATTTGTTCATCTCCGAGGGACGCATCGTCAGCACAAAAGGCCGCAGTTCGCCCGAACGCTCCTGGGACGCGCATAAGACCGGCACTTTCGAGGGTTTTCCCATGGTCGTCCTGGTCAATCGTTTTAGCGCCAGCGCCAGCGAAATCGTCTCGGCCTGCCTGCAAGATCACAATCGGGCCGCGGTCATGGGCGAACGCACTTGGGGAAAAGGCAGCGTGCAAAGCGTGATCGAATTGGAGGACGGCAAAAGCGCCTTGAAACTGACCACCGCCGCCTATTTCCGCCCCAGCGGCAAAAACATCCATCGCTTCCCCGATGCCAAGGATCAAGACGAATGGGGCGTATTGCCGGATAAAGGTTTCGATCTGAAACTAAGCGATAAAGAAATGCTCGAACTCATTCATAACCGCCGCGATCGCGATATTCTACGCAATGGAAACGCCGATAAAGCAGCCGCCGATAAAATACTTCCGGCCGCCAAAAAAGAAAAACCGTTCGTCGACCGCCAATTGCAAATGGCAATAAAATATCTGACCGCCGAATTGGAAAAACAAAAGGAAGATGGCGGATAGCGCGAAACCGCAAGCGGTTTTATTGGTTTATTCATCATTCATAATTCATCATTCATCATTTTTTCCCTAGTTCCCGTGAACATCCTCACCCTGGAGACCACTTGCGACGAAACGGCCGCGGCTATCGTGACCGACCGGCTGGAAGTGCTATCGTCGGTCGTGGCCTCGCAAGACGATCTGCATCGGCGCTTCGGCGGAGTGGTCCCGGAAATCGCTTCCAGAGCGCACGTGGAACGCATCTTGCCCGTAATCCATGAAACGCTGCTCAAGGCGGGCCTGACTCTGAAAAACATCGATGCCGTGGCCGTGGCCAACACCCCGGGACTGGCGGGATCCTTGCTCGTGGGACTCCTCGCCGCCAAGGCAATTTGCCTGGCCCGGGACATCCCGCTCTTGGCGGTCAACCACCTCCAAGCCCACATCTACGCTTGCCGGCTGGCCGCCGATGAAGAAGTGTTTCCTTGCGTGGGCCTGATCATCAGCGGCGGCCATACCAGTCTATACCGCTGCCGGGACGCCTTGGAATTTGACTTGTTGGGATCGACTATCGACGATGCCGCGGGCGAGGCCTTCGACAAGGTGGCGGCCATGCTGGGTCTGCCCTATCCGGGCGGGCCTTCCATTCAACGCGCGGCCGAAGGGGGCAATCCCCGGGCCTACAATTTCCCCCGCGCGCTGTTGGGCGACGACGATCGCCTGGATTTCAGCTTCAGCGGATTGAAAACCGCCGTACGCTACGCGATTGCCGGGCCGGGAAAGCCCGATTTTTCCGGTTTCAATTTATCGCCCGGGCAAGTGGCCGACCTGGCGGCGAGTTTTCAAGAGGCGGTTGTCGATTGCCTTGTCGGCAAGGCCTTTGCGGCGCTGCGTAAAACCGGCATGAATGTGCTTTGCGTGGGCGGCGGAGTGGCGGCCAATGCCCGGCTCCGACAACGCCTGGCCGAACAGTCGCAGCGGCTAAACGTCCGCCTGCACGTCGCACCCTTGCCACTATGCACCGACAACGCCGTAATGGGCGCGATAGCCGTCGAACGCTTGAAAGCCGGACTCATGGAAAGCCTCGACCTGGACGTCTATCCCGGCATGATCCGCCCGGCAAAGTAACCGTCT
>JBEKGL010000103.1:0-9395 GCA_050012815.1 Thermoguttaceae bacterium | reverse complement strand
ACGAATTGCCGGTGATGATTTCGTTATTGAAAATCCTCAGCATCCGCGCGCCCGACCGAAACGCCTTCAGCACCGCGGGAATGGATTATGAAATCAGGGGCGAGCATATATATCTGAATCGCATCGATTTCAACGGCGACGCCATCAGCCTGCACGGCAAAGGCGAAATGGATTTCCAATCCAACATAAATCTAAGCTTCAACACCACCGTCGGCCGCGGCGAACTGGACTTGCCGATAATTAAACAAATATATCGCGGCGCCAGTCAACAGATCTTGCAGATCCACGTCGGCCGCACCCTGCAGAATCCCGAAATCCGCAAAGACCCCTTCCCCGCCGTCAACCAGGCCCTGCAACAATTGCAAGGCGCCAGGCAACAGTGAAGCGTCAGTTTTCAGTTATCAGTTATCAGTAATCAGTGCTTATTCTTCAATCCATAACCTACAACATACAGCCTTTAAATTCATCATTCATCAATTATCATTTTTTCCATTATTCCCCTTTAACAATGACCTATAATTAAACAGACTCGGACGGCGGCCCAAAATGGGAGATTAATTTCTCATGAGCAGCGTAGGTCCTTTAAGCGGCGTCAACACAAGCGCGGCCGGCGCGCCCCTGGCTCAGACCAAGGGCTCCGACGTGGAACGCGCCGCCCACGATACAGGCGCGCAACATCGCAACGTCGTTTACGAGCAAAAAGCCGAGGCGGCCGCGGGCATCGGCGAAACCGACGGCGAAGACCACCAAACCGACGAACGCGACGCCGACGGCCGACGGCCCTGGGAATTCCCTCCCAAAAAGCAGAAAAATTCCGACGAGAATACCTCCAAACAAGCGACCCAAAGCCGCGATACCAGCGGCGAAAGCGGCAACCTGCTCGATCTGACGGGGTAACGGCCTGTTGCCCACCGGCCGCTAATTTCCTACAATATCTCGTTCATTCATTGTTCCACATTCACACGGAATCACACCCATGCGTTTTACCAAAATGCACGGAGCCGGCAACGACTACGTGTATGTAAACTGCTTTGAAGAACCTTATCCGTCCGATGCCGCATGGTTGGCGCGAAAAGTGTCCGATCGCCATTACGGCATAGGCGGCGACGGCCTGATTTTAATCTGCCCCAGCCAAACGGCCGACGCCCGCATGCGCATGTTCAACGCCGACGGCTCCGAGTCCGAGATGTGCGGCAACGGCATCCGCTGCGTGGCCAAGTACGTTTACGACCACGGCATCGCCCGCCGCTCGCCGCTAAAGATCGAAACCGGCCGGGGTGTTTTAACCCTGGATTTGGAAATCGCCGACGGCCGCGTCCGGCGCGTCCGGGTCGACATGGGCGAGCCGATCCTCGAGCCGGCCCGAATCCCCACCACTCTTGCGGGCAACTCGAATCTGCCCGGCAATCCGGTGGTCAACGCACCATTGAAAATCGGCGGCGAAATCCTTTCGGTCACTTGCGTATCAATGGGCAATCCGCACTGTGTTACCTTTGTCAAGGAGCCGTTGGACCTTTGGGTACTGCAAATCGGTCCGCGCGTGGAGGTTGACTCTCACTTTCCCAATCGCACGAACGCCGAATTCGTCCAGGTGCTTTCGCCCGGCGAAGTGCGGATGCGCGTCTGGGAACGCGGATCCGGCGAAACCCTGGCCTGCGGCACCGGCGCTTGCGCGGTTTGCGTGGCCGGAGCGCTTACAAACCGCGCCGGCCGAAAAATCATCGCCCGCCTGCCCGGCGGAGACTTGCAACTCCACTGGAACGAAACCGACAATCACGTCTACATGACCGGCGAAGCCGTCGAAGTCTTCGGCGGCGAGTGGAATATAAAGGAAGGATGAAGGATGAGGCATGAAAGATGAATATTTCAAAGAAACCGCTTGCGGTTTCGCGATCCATGATCCCTAATCTCAAATCTCATATTTCAAATCTCAAACTCCTGCCATGAAACTCACCAGTCCGCTTTTGAACAAATTCGGAGGATTGCTGGGAACGGCGGTCGTCCGAAACTGGATGAGCACGCTCGATTACAAGGCGGCCTATTACGATCGCTCGATCGATCCGGTGTTTCCCCAGTGCAAGGGACAAAAAATATACATCTTCTGGCACGAATACATTTTATTTCCGTTGTATCTGCGCGGACACTGCAATATGACCATGCTTTTAAGCCGCCATCGCGACGCCGAAATCCTTTCCTACGCCGCTTATCACATGGGCTTCGATTTCGTCCGCGGCTCGACCAATCGCGGCGGGGTGGCGGCCATCCGCAAACTACTGGATAAAAGCCGCCGCATGAACTTGACCATCACCCCCGACGGCCCGCGCGGCCCGCGGCGAAAAATGGCCCCCGGCTCGATCTACCTGGCCTCCAAACTCTCTCTGCCGCTGGTCGTGATGGGCTACGGATACGACCGGCCTTGGCGGGTGAAAAAAGCCTGGGACCGTTTTGCCATCCCCCGCCCGTTTTCCCGCGCCCGGGCCGTCCCCAGCGGCGAAATTTTCGTGCCCGCCAACCTGGACCGCGACGGAATCGAGTATTATCGCCAGAAAATCGAACAACTCATGAATCGCCTGACCCTTGAAGCGGAAACCTGGGCCGAGTCCGGCACCCGAAAAATCGGCCAAATGAACGTTGAATGCCGCGGCGCGCCACTCCAATCGGGACAAAATAAACACCACGGAGACACGGAGAACACGGAGAAAAAACTATAATTTGTCACGAAACGCGAAAGAATGAAAACACGAAAAAGAGATAAAGATATTGATGTCGTGTTTTTAATGAAAATTATCTTGATGAAAATGTTGCAATATATTTTATTTACTTGTTGTTTAATCTCCGTAATCTCCGTGCCTCCGTGGTGAGAAATTTGGATTAATTCTCCATGTCGCAAGA
This sequence comes from Thermoguttaceae bacterium, assembly GCA_050012815.1. Taxonomy (GTDB): domain Bacteria; phylum Planctomycetota; class Planctomycetia; order Pirellulales; family Thermoguttaceae; genus JBEKIK01. Next base: position 6,503 of record JBEKGL010000103.1, on the reverse strand, counting down.
CAAATATAATTTCGACAATTTTACGCCCGCCCGGCCGCTAATGGTCTGGGAATTGACCGCACAGGTAAAAGACCTTTTGGAAGCGGCCTTCCCCGGCGTTTGGGTGACCGGCGAAATTTCCAACCTCTCCCGGCCGCAGTCGGGCCATTGCTACCTGACGCTCAAGGACGACCGGGCACAGCTCAAGGCGGTAATGTGGCGTCCCACGGCCGCCCGCGTACGCTTCGATTTGCACGACGGCCTGGAAGTGATCTGCCAAGGCCGCTTGGAAGTCTACGCCCCACGCGGCAGTTATCAATTGATTATCGAGCAGATCGAACCCAAGGGCATGGGTGCATTGGAATTGGCGCTAAGGCAACTGCGGGAAAAACTGGCCCGGGAAGGACTTTTCGACCGGGCGAGAAAGCGTCCCCTGCCCTCTTTTGTCCGGCAAATCGCCGTGGTCACAAGCCCCACCGGCGCGGCAATACGCGATTTCCTCCAGGTGTTGGGCCGGCGTTGGCGCGGGGCGGACGTGCTCATCGCCCCGGTCCGCGTGCAGGGCGAAGGGGCCGCCGATGAAATCGCCGCCGCCATCAAAATGCTGAACCAACTCGCCCGGCCCATCGATTGCCTGGTTGTCACTCGCGGCGGTGGAAGCCTGGAAGACCTTTGGGCCTTCAACGAGGAAGTCGTGGTCCGGGCGATTGCCGCCTCGCGGATTCCGGTCATCTCGGCCGTGGGACACGAAATCGACGTAACCCTTTCCGATCTGGCCGCCGACCTGCGTGCACTAACGCCCAGCGAAGCCGCCGAACTGGTGGCCCCGGCCGCCGAAGAACTGTTCGCCGAACTCGGGCAGATTCAAAAACGCATGACCGCCGCCCTGCGGTCCCGCGCCATAACCGCCCGATCGCGCCTGGACGCCATCCAGCGGCACCATGCTTTTCGCCGCCCCTTTCAACTCATCTATGACCTTACCCGGCAAGTGGACGAATTATCCGGACGCGCACACCGCTCGATCCGCCATCGGTTGCAACTCGCCCGGCAACAAACCGAAACATTCGCCTCTCGCCTGGAGTCGCTCAGCCCCCTGGCCGTGCTGGGACGCGGTTACAGCATAACCCAACGTCCGGCCGACGGTCGCGTAATTCGCGCCGCCTCAGACTTGTCGCCCGGCGAGCAAATCTCCACCCGTTTCGCCCGCGGCCAAGCGATAAGCCGCGTGGAAAAGATTGATAAATAAACAAAGTCCCCTCTCCGGACACCGCATAGCAGTCGGGTGAGGGTGAGGGCGGATACACAATTGACATTCCATTGCCCAGTCGATACGCTTAAATTGAGGAGATTGGAATCATGCCTGAAATATCCCGGTTTTTCGGAATTATCATCCGCATGTACTACAGCGAGCACAATCCGCCTCATTTACATGCGGAATATGCCGGGAAGAAAGTGCTACTCGACTTTCAAGGGAACATTCAGCGTGGCGATCTTGGATCGCGGGCGGCGCTCCGATTGGTGCGGGAGTGGATTGACTTGCATGTAGACGAACTTATGGAAGATTGGGAATTGGCGCGAGCCGATAAGGATCTCAAAAATATTGTCCCGTTGGATTGAGGTGTAATATGTGGAAATTAAATGATGTAATAAAAATAGAATATCTTCATGATCGGGTGTTTCGCATCACCTTTGACGACGGTCTCGAAGGCGAGGTCAATTTTTCCGAGTACATTGGCAGAGGCCCCGTGTTTGAGCCGTTGAAAGACGAATCATTTTTTCGTCAGGCCTCTATCGAGGGAGGAACCATCGCCTGGCCGAATGGCGCGGATATAGCCCCGGAGACTCTTTACGAGAAAATAGAAAATGTCGATGATTTAGGCAGCAGTGAGAAGTTTATGTCCTTCCTCGAAGCTCGATCAAAAGAAACAGGGGATATTCCAATCAGCAAAGTTCGCGAGAAACATGGCATGTAACCTTTGCGACAAGTTCGCTTTATACGCTTAGATTGTAGAAAACTTATCACAGAATAAGTTCGAAGCAAAAGAAAGGAGGGAAGAGGTTATGATGACCACTCAAGAATACAGTGGGGTTGTGCTAAATTTGTGTACGAGGATGGTATCCATAGTATTTTTTCTTAGCTTTTGTTTGTCTGGATGCTCAAAAGATGCAAACGAACATGGCACTACTGCAGAAGAAAAGTTTGGTAAGGTTATTAATGTAGAAAAGCCTGCGGATGTTAATTCAAAGAAAACGACAAAGAATGTAATTAATGCGGAGGAATGGGAGCCCAGCCTATTTGCTTTCTTGGCTGACAATAAGGTCGCAGCTGCTTCTGTTCATGTGACAAAGCCGATTGTAATGAGAAGGGATGAAGAATATAATCTTATAATATCCTTGCAGCCTATGTTCATAGGACTGGCAAAGAGCATCCCCGGTGGGAATCTGGACGGATTGGAAGAATTGAGCGCGGCTCCGCTCAAATTAACTGACATCTCGTTTAAGAGCGAAATGAAGAGTGAATCAAAAATAAATGGCTCTTTTGTGCTGAATGACTCGAAAATTACAAATCCTCATATATCTATGCCTTTCATACTTGAGCTAAAAGTGCCCAAGACTCATTCGCCAGGGACCGGTGACTTGATAATCGAAATCCCTATAAACCTTAAGGGGGCGACAGTAAAGTTTAAAGCACAGATCACAATCCCGATTCGAGTTGAGTGAATGATCGCTAATCCTTAGATCAATTGTCCATGAAGAGAAAATTTATTTTCAACCGAAGAAAAAAAGAAGCGGCCAGGGACAATGTCCTGAGTCGATCGAAACCGGCCCATACTGGTCGCTTATTAAAGTATAGATCATATCAATCTCGTGTCAATAGCCAAATGAAACCAGGGCGAATGGTTTTACGCCCGGGAGATGTACGCCCCGTTTCGCGTATCGACTTTGATTGTCTCGCCTTCAACCAGATATTCGGGCACTTGGACGATCAGGCCGGTTTCCAGTTTGGCGGGTTTTGTTCGCGAGGTGGCCGAGGCGCCTTTGATGCCCGGGTCGCACTGCACAACTTTTAATTCCACGGCCAAGGGAAGTTGAATGCCCACGCACTGGTCGTTGTAGATCAGGGCCATCACGCCCTCGAGATTCTCGGTGAGATAATTTAATTCCTCTTCCAGGTCTTGTTTGGGCAGGGTCTGATCGTTGTAGTCTTCCTGGTCGAGAAAATGCACCCCGGCCGGATCGGAATACATGTATTTCACCGGGCGCTTGGCGAAATCGGCCTCGTTGAGCGAATCGGCGCCTTTAAGCGTGATGTCGACCTTTTGCTTGTTGATTAGATTTCGCGCCTTGAATTTATAAAGCGTGGCCGCGCCTCGGGCAGAGGGGCTTTGCACGTTGATCGTCTCGATCATGCACGGCGCGCCGTTGTAGTTCACGATATGTCCGCGTTTGATGTCTTTGGCAAGCATGATAAGTTTACAGTTTTCGGTTTACAGTTTACAGTTTACGGTTAGGGGCGTTTGACAGCGCGAAACCGCAAGCGGTTCCAGCAGATTATTCATCATTCGGCATTATCTAGTACCGTTCCCGACTGCGGATCGACGGCCATGCCGCCGGTAAGTTTTGCCAGGGTTTCCAGCACGATCAAAAGTGCGCTGGGATCGAGCATTTCATCGTCTTCCTCTTCGGACATATCGGCAATGCGTTCGAAGTGCAGCACGTCAAAGCGGCCGTTACAAGAGAGCAGTTTTTTTTCGGGGACTTCAGCGCACGAATCGCCGGCGGATTTTTTCAGGTCCGCGACCAGCGCGGCCACCTGTTCCCGCACCTCCTCGCCGCTGGTAAAGCAGATGTCCAGCGCGGCAAAATCCTCGGGGGAGATTATGGTCAAGGATTCGATCCGCTGATGATCGTCGGCGCTGAGGTTTCTTAGTTCGTAGCGGTTGTTCAGCGCCTGGATGGTTTTCGCCACGGTCTGCAATTTCGGCCGCTTCTTAACGTCGAAGAGTACAAAATACGTCTCGCGCCAGCGGTAATTATGGTCTTCGAAAGTGGACATGATAAGCAATCGGTTTCCGACTATCGGCAGTCGGTAAAAAAAGTTTACAGTTTACGGTTTACAGTTTTCGATGGGCAGCGCGAAACGCAAGCGGTTTCTCCCCAAATCTCAAATCACAAATCACAAATCTTTAATCTCCAGTCCCTAATTCCATGGAGCGTTGAGTGGCTGCTTCGACGGCGGCGATGAGCGTGGCTCTGAGCGCGCCTTGTTCGATGACTTGCAGGCCGGCAATTGTGGTTCCGCCGGGACTGGCAACGCGATCCTTGAGCACCGCCGGATGCTCGCCGGTTGAAAGCACCATGTCGACTGCCCCGCGGACCGTTTCCGCGGCCAGCGAGGCGGCGATATGCCGGGGCAGGCCCACGCGCACGCCCGCGTCGCTTAAAGCCTCGATGATCACAAAGACAAACGCCGGGCCGGACCCGGACAGACCGGTCACTGCGTCGAGCATTTTTTCCTCGACCTGCCAGGCCGTGCCCACGGCCTCTAAAAGTTTGCCCACCAGTTCGCCGTCGTCCGGGGTCGCCCGTTGGCCCAGACAATATCCGCAGGCCCCTTCGCCTATCAAGCAGGGAGTGTTGGGCATCACCCGGACCAGGCGCACATCTTCGCCCAGCCAGCCGGCCAGGCGCGCCAGACGCACGCCGGCGGCAATTGAAACAATAAGCGTGGAGGCGGGAATTTTTCCGGCCAGCTCACCGGCTATCGCGGCCATGTATTGCGGTTTGACCGCCAGAAACAGCACATCCGATTTGCCGGCAACCGCGGCGTTATCGTTGGTGACTTGAGAGCCGGTAGCCTGAGCGAATTTGGCCCGGGCGGTTTCGCTGGGATCGGCCGCCAGCAGATTCGCCCCGGTCGTCAATCCTGCCCGGATGAACCCCTGCCCAAGGGCCATGGCCATATTTCCCGCGCCGATAAAACCAATACGTTTTTTCAACATGGATCCGCCGCTGTTTGAAAGGGTCGGTACTTAAACTTTCCCCATAATAGTTAGAAATATTAAAACTGACAATGGGCAGAGCTAATCCGTCCCCCCTCACCCCCATTAAACAGTATTGCGTGGGAGATTCAAAATATGTGCATAAACTAGGCAGAATACGTAAATCTAGCATGTTTTTTTGCATAAAAACGACCTGGACACGCCGGCATTTTTTTGGGACACTCCCCAGGCTAAATCTTCTGGAAAAAAAACTTCCCAAAATCTTCTTATTGAAAGCAAATCGAAGAGGTTCATCATGATCATTCGAATTGCGCGCATTTTCATGCTGGCGTTGGCGTTTAACTTGATCTTGGGTCTTCGCCCGGCAATTGGCGACGAATCGCCATCGCCAAACTTATCTCCCGATGGTCAAACCAACACGAAAAAAACCCCGCTCCTGCAAAACAAGCCTAAGCCCTCCACGCTGAATAAGATAACCACCGGCCCCAAAAAGTTTTTCAGCAGTATAGGCAATGCGTTGACTTTTAAGAAATCAGCGCCCCAAAAGACCACAACCATCCCTACTAATCCTTGGATCAAGCCGGCGAAGGAAGAGCCAAAACCCTCGTGGCTTGCCTCGATCTTCCACAAGGAAGAACCCCAAAAACAAAAGTCTCCCAGCGAGTGGTTGCAACAAGAACGCATGAATCCCTAACACCGCTCAGCAGAGACTAACCGCATGATTGCAACTCGAGCGCAGCGAAAACCGTTTGGCAGGCATGGGGGAAGACGTGTATTAACGTCGGCCTTATTGGCGGCATGTTTGAGCCTGTCCCATGCCGGCTGCAATTTGTTGCCCTCGGGCGCCGACAAACTGCCGGCCAAAATCGGTTTAAGATCGAAACAAGCCGAACTGCGCGAAAAGGTCCAGGCCGATAAATTCCCCACGGCAAAAGAAGCGGGCCTGTAAAAAATGCTAACGAAGACTTTCAGGCAAAGACAAGTCTTCGGCCCTTCGGCTGTGGAATAGGATCGTTAAATTCTTTTGCCGTTTGAATCCACAATTCTATAGCGGTTTTAATATTTCCCAATGCCGCTTCATGGCTTACTCCATGCGCCATGCAGCCCGGCAATTCAGGAACCTCGGCAATAAAAGCGCCGTCATCAGCGCTCCAATAAATGATAATTTCGTATTTATCCATCACACTAATTCTCCCAATTTATATTTTAAAATTACTTGACGAACTTGGCGGACTTGATATGGCTTTGCCTTGTTGCCATCTTTTTACAAATTTATTTTCTCTTCAACGCCTGATTTGCGAAAAACATGATGGCTTCCCTTGATGCGCTCCTCAAAACCCAGATGTATTATATAGACTGCAAAGATCAATAAAATGAATATTTGCATCAGCCTTGCCATTAAGTAATTGTAAAACAATAAACTACCTAAATTGATGTTGATTGAGGATAGGGGTTATGCGATGATTCTGGGATGCCGGAAGCAAGTATCGTTGAATGGATTCGTTGCAAATATATCGCCAT
>JBEKGL010000102.1:0-9399 GCA_050012815.1 Thermoguttaceae bacterium | reverse complement strand
CGGACAACTTCCCGTTACCAGCGAGAGTTTGACGCCCATTGCCCCCGAGGTGCAAGAAATAGATTTTCGCTACTACGACGGCACCCAATGGCTCGATACTTGGGATTCCGTTTCCAATGGCGGCCTGCCGATGGCCGTGCAAATAAGCATTGTCATTACTCCGCTACATTCCCGCAATTCCCAAAATCTTCAGGCTAATATATATCGTCTCCTGGTGAGCATACCGTCCGCACAGTCCTCCTCGTCATCCACGTCGTCAACATCGTCCACGTCATCGACGTCGTCCTCAACGTCATCGACATCGACGACCTCATCGAGTTCGTCCACGTCGTCAAAATAGACAACATCCACTAATAAAACCTGGAAATGATGAAAAACATAAAGCCCCTGGAATTTCGCAAAAAGGGAAATCAAAGTCCCCTCTCCCTTTGGGAGAGGGTTAGGGTGAGGGCTTTGAGGCGATTGCCCCACCTTACCCGCATTACCCGCCCGGACCCTCACCCCCTGCCCCTCTCCCAAAGGGAGAGGGGAGTAACTTGCAATTTGAAATTTGAAATTTGCAATCTGCAATTCCCGTCTCGCCAGGGGTTTGTGCTGGTTCTTGTTCTTATCGTGGTCGCTCTGCTGACGCTGGTCTGTTTTACCTTTTCGGAATTGATGTTTACCGAGAGAAAAGCGGCCGTCATCAGCGGCCGGCAGGCCCAGGTCTTGGCCGCGGCCGAATCCGGCCTGCAAAAGGCGCGGATTTTCCTTTATAAGGCTAATGATACCCAGAACCAAGACGGCGGCTGGTACGACAATGCCTCGTTTTTTCGCGGCCTGCTGGTGGTCAACGACGCCAGTCCTTCCGCCCGCACAAGGGTTACATTAATCGCCCCAGCGCTCGAAAACGGCCTGCCCGGCGGCGGCATCCGCTATGGCCTGGAAAACGAATCCGCCAAGCTAAACATCAATAATATATTGAGTTTCGCCAAATCGAGCACCGGCTCCTCGACCAGCACCGGTTCCAATTCCACCTCCGGCACTACTTCCACTTCCAAATCCACGACCAGTTCCACGTCCACGACCAAATCCACGACTGGTTCCAGCTCTACTTCCGGGACCGATTCCACATCCGACTCCAACTCGACTTCCAGTTCCACGAGCGCCAGGGATATCTTGATGAATTTGCCGGGCGTGACGGAGGAAATCGCCGACTGCATTCTCGACTGGATCGATACCGACGACCAGACTCGCGATTCCGGGGCCGAGTCGGATTATTATGCCAACCTCCAGCCGCCATATAAGCCGAAGAACGGCCCGCTTACGACCATCGACGAACTGCTGCTGGTCCGCGGCGTCACTCCCTTGATGCTCTTCGGCGGCGACCTGAACCGCAACGGCCGCATCGATACCGATGAAAACGGCAGTGTGAGCATACCCGACATGGATAACTCCGACGGCTCGATGAATCTAGGTTGGGCGCCATACCTCACCTTATACAGCAAGGAAAGCAACACAAAAGCCTCGGATGGAACAACGAAAATCGATCTCAACGGGAGCGATCTGGAGACGCTTTACACCAATTTGCAGTCGGTCCTTTCGGCCGAGCAAGCCGCTTTCATCTGCGCTTATCGGTTATACGGGCCATACACCTCGACTTCGACCAGTGGAACAAGCGGAACAAGCGGAACAAGCGGAACCGGCGCAACCACCGAGCAAACGAGTAGTTCTTCCATCTCCGCCGGCGCGCTCGATCTTACTCAGACCCCCAGCACCAAAATTAGCTCCGTACTCGACCTGATCGGGGCGAGGGTGCAAGTGCAAGCATCGTCAACGTCATCATCATCAGCAGCAGTAACAGCAACCAGCGTAAAAGTGACCATCTATGCTTCGCCCTTCGCCAATTCCGCCGGCGACATGAAAACCTACTTGCCTATCCTAATGGATTCCACGTCCGTTAGTTCTGCTCCGATTGTCGGCCGGATTAATATCAATCTAGCGCCCAAGGCGGTGCTCATGTGCATACCAGGCATGACGTCCGACATAGTCGAAGAGATAATCGCCCGGCGTACAATGGATCCCACAAACGCGGATAAAAGCACGAAATTCGCAACCTGGCTGCTTTCGGAGGAGATTGTTACCCTGAAGCAAATGAAGGCCCTTGAAAAATACATTACCTGCGGGGGTGACGTATACCGTGTTCAGGCTATAGGCTATTTTGACGATGGGGGGGTGGCGGCACGTATCGAAGCCGTACTTGATGCTAGCACTCAGCCCGCAACGGTGTTATTCTGGAGAGATATAAGCCATCTCGGTCGCGGATTCACCCTGGATGAGTTGGGATCGCAGGCAACACAGTAAAGGGTGCGGAATTCAGGGTTCATGGTTCAGAATTTTGAATTAAGATTAATTATAAGAAAAAAATCGAACATCGGAACGTGGATTAAAATATGAGTTTAGGACTCAGGGTTTTTATTATTAGAGCCTTTGATTGAAATCATTCTGTTTCGACAGATAGTCCGTGTCAGGGATCGGCATAATTTTTGGAAAGTTGCTTGCATTGACCACTCAACCCTGCCCACTGAACCCTGCCCGCTGAACCCTACCCACTGAACCCTGATTCCTGAACCCTGATTCCTGAACCCTGATTCCTGAACCCTGATTCCTGAACCCTGAACCCTATTAATAATGCCTCAACTCCTTGCCCTGGAATGGAATGGTTCTGAAGCGCGTCTGGCGGTGGCCTCCTCGCGTGGCGACCATGTGCTGGTTGAACAAGCCTTTTCCATCGAATTGCGTCCCCGGGAGGCCGGCGGAGAGAAATCGGAGGTTGACATCGGCGCCCGGCTTGCCTCGGCCTTGGGCGCCCGCGGCCTGGGCCGCTTGGATACCCTGGTGGCCATCGGGCGGACGAACATCGAATTACGGCAGCTTTCCCTGCCGCCCGCCCCGGACGACGAATTGCCCGATCTGGTCCGTTTCCAGGCCATGCGCGAATTCAACGAGTTCGACGAGAAATGGCTCTTGGATTTCGTGCCCCTGGGCGATTCGCCCGACGAACCGCGCACCGTGCTGGCCGCCGCCATCGGACCGGAACTGGTCGAGCAGATCCAGCAAACCTGCCAGGCTGCCGGATTGAAGCCGCGTCGCTTGGTCTTGCGCGCATGCGCGGCCGCGTCGCTTCTGGCCCGCTCGGAATCGGCCCGCCAGGGCGAATTGCGGCTGTTGATCGATCTTTTGTCCGACGAAGCCGACTTGACCGTAATGAGCAACGGCCGCGTGGTTTTTCTACGCACCATGCGCTTAGGCGGCGATCCGCCCCAGCCGCAAGTCCTCATCGGCGAGGTCCGCCGCACGATGGCCGCCGTGCAAAATCAACTCGGCGGGCGCAAGGTCGATTCGATCGTGCTTTGCGGGGTTGGCGCCCAACATGCCGAAATGGCCCAGCGGATCGAAAAAGACCTGGCCGTGCCCACCGAATTGTTCGATCCCTTCCAAGGCTTGAAACTGGGCGAGGAACTCCGCTCCGCCCCGCCCGAACATCCCGGCCGGTTCGCGCCCTTGATCGGCTTGTTGCTGGCCGAGTTGGAGCACACCGGACACGCGGTCGATTTCCTCCATCCCCGCCGCCGGCAAGAACAGCCTAAAAAGTGGAAACGTTTCGTCCTTCCCGCCGTTGCCGCCGCGGTTTTGATCGTGGGCTATATGGCTTACGTACAAATTGCGCGCGCGAACTTCACTCAGAATATACTCGATCTTACCGCGAAATCGGCAACATTGGACACGGAACTGAAAGAAGCCAACAAAGTCCAGGACATGGTGAAGGAAATCGATAAGTGGACCGCCACAGACGTCTGGTGGCTGGACGAACTTGAGCAACTATGCCGGAAATTCCCCCCGGCCAACGACGCCATGCTCACGAAACTTTCCTTTGGACCGGGCAAACTCTCCAGGGGCGGCCTGATCGCCCTGGAAGGTCTGGCCAAGTCCCAGGCAAGCATCACTTCCATGGAACAAAGGTTAATCGATCCCACTCACCAGGTAACCAACAACGGCAACAGCGAAAATAGTAAGTCAAATACTCAGTATTCCATCGAATTCAAAGAGGACTTAAGCATTATCGCCGCCTCGGCGACCACGGCCAAACCGGCTACAGCCAAACCGGCTACGGCCAAACCGGCTACAGCGCAATCGAAGCGCGGCAAGTAACACTAGGGAAATTAGTTTTTTACATACACAGAAGTTCTTCCATGACCCTGAATAAACGCGAAAAAATATTCGCCGCTCTAGTTGGCGTTTTAGCCCTGGCGGCCCTGTATTGGCTGTGGCCTTCCAACCAAAAGTCATTGGCCGAACTGCGCAGGGACTACGAAGATATAAGCGAAAAAGTCAAACTCAAGGAAGATACCGTGCAAAACGCGCGAAAGGCCAAGGATCGTCTGGCGGCATGGCAGCGCGGCGCATTGCCCACGAATATCAAAGAAGCCGCAAGACAATATAACGCTTGGCTCTCGGAATTGGCGCATGCCTATTTCAAAGGCGTGAACATTCATCCCACCGCCCCGCTATCCCACCGCGATATCTATACGGTCTTCAGGTTTAACATCAAATGTCAGAGTTCATGGAGCGAACTCATTCAATTCATGTTTAAATTCTATTCCGCCGGTCATTTGCACAAAATTTGTTCAATTACCGCCGCACCCTTGAAAAACCCGACTGATCTTGACCTGACGATTATAATCGAGGCGTTGTCCCTGCCAGGCTCCAAACAAACCGACAAGCTCTCCACCGAAAAAAGCAACCGCCTGAAATTCGCCTCCTTGGACGACTATAAAAAAAACATCGTCGACCGAAACCTGTTCGCCGCCTACTCGCCGCAGAGAGAACGACCTCCTGTTGATGACCGCCCTCGACCTCAGCCGTCGAAATTAGATCCCCTGCAATTCTGCTATCTGACGGCCATTATCGAGGCCGACGGCATTGCCGAGGCCTGGCTATTCGAACGCACCACCGGCGAGACGCTCAAAGTGCACGAAGGCGAGGATTTCACCGTCGGCAAGGTCAAAGCCAAGGTGAATCACATCGGATACAACGAAATCGAAATCGAAATCGACGGCAAAACCCATACCGTGAGCTACGGAAATAATCTGAAAATGTAATACGCTCAATTTGTATGCATTCGCAAAAACCGCTTGCGGTTTCGCGATGTCTTACCGCCGCGCGTTGCGCTGCTGTGCGATTCGGTCGGCTATCCGCCGGATACCCGAATCGCTGTCCCGCCCGGCCATCCGCTCAACCTCGTCCAAAACCGCCGGATCGGATGAAGTCGCCAAAAACGCGATCGCCGCCAACCGCACCTCGGTCTCCGCGTCGCGGCAAAGTTCCATTAGCCAGGGCACGGCGTCCACGCCCTGCAAACCCGGCAATTCCTGAACCAATCTCTTGCGCACCTCCGGATTGGGATCGAACAACCTGCGGGCCAAATCGAGTTGCATCTTGGTAAATCCGCGGCGGATCAACTCGGCCTCGGCCGCATCGTCACTGGAATCGTCCGCGGAGGTCAATTCCCTTATCAACTGAACCGCGTCTTTCGCGGCAAGCAAAGCGGACAATCGGCCGTCAACCCCCGCGGCATCGTGCGACGCCTGGCGGACTCGGCCCGAATCGGCTGATTGCCCGTCCAGCGCAGCGTTGCGACCGGATTGCGAATCCATCTCGCCGCTATCCGGAATACGCGACGCCCGGTTTTGAGATTTTCCTTGCCGGCCCAACGTCCAGGGCTGGTTTGCCAGGGAATCGGCCGCCGGCGACTCGTCATCGTCGGATACGCCGGGCTGGGAACCGGATTTGCCCGCCGATCCGCCGTCGGTTCCAGGCATTGAATCGCCAATCGTTTGCCAGGCCGATTCCGACGGCTCGGCGCCGGGCAATTCGAGGGCATTGCCGATGCTATCCGCCGCCAATAGCGCCAGAGGGGCAAAGTCGGCCGCTTTTATCCGCTTGGATTCGCCTTTCGCATTCAAGGCGGCCCGCAATACTTTTTCACTCGCGGCAAGCAATTTGTGCGACTCGGTCCCGCCGCCCTTGATCGGCCGAAGCAACATCCGCCCGGCCACGTCCGCGGCGTCTCTTTGCCCCTCGGGACAAAAGTGATCGACTTGCCCGGCCAACTCCTCGGCCAAGGCGCTCAATCGCAGGTCATATTCAGCGGCCGAAAGTGTTCGCCATTGTTCCATGAGCTCGAACAACTCTTGTTTGGCGGCCTGGGCCACACACTCCCGCTCGGACCCCAAGGCCTCGACCAAAATCGGAATGCCGGCCGCGTCCAATTCGGCAATTTCATGGACCACGTTTTCAACTCCATCGTCCGGCGCCGCGGCAAGTTGATGCCGCCAGTATGCCGCCGTAGTCCGCGCGCGGATTGCATCGATTGCGAAAAACGCCGCCCCGGCCCCGATTACCGCCACAACGACAACCGCCAAAAGCCCTTTCTTATTCATTACGCTTCACCTTGCTACAAGGAAATCGTCACCGTCGTTGACCATGAACAGCCCCAAAACCTTGCCTTATTCATTACGCTTCACCTCCGTATCGGGCGGCATTGTCTGGATTTAGCCCGGCGCGAACAAGATCAATGTCGGTGGCACGCCTTAATCTCGTTCCCACGCTCCGAGGTTGTGATTTTTTGTAGGGTGCGTGAAACGCACCGCAATTTGCAGGGAATGGTGCGTTCCACGCACCTTACATATTGTGGTCATGGTGATGCAAAAGCGAAAAATTCACAACGCATCCTGCCTGGGAACGCTCAACCCAATACCCAGTAAAACCCGCCCGAAGCACCACCCTCCCCTTTGCCCCGCCTTCCCTTTTTACCCAATCTCGCAAGTCCGTGCCCTGCAAAATTTAACTATCCTAAGCCACCGCTACTAACCGAATATTGTGAAGTGTCAACATAACAGGGGGACTTTGCATGATAAAACGGGCCGCCTCCGCGCCTGTTTCAGCGGGACTTTACCGCGTGGCACTGGCATTTCGCCAGTGTTCGCGGGTGGCACTGGCCTTTCGCCAGTGTTTGCAGCGCGTGGCACTGGCGTTTCGCCAGTGTTGCATCATCGCTTTGGCTGTTTGTTTCTGCTCTTTCAGCGCTATACAAGCCCAGACCGAAACATCGAAGACGCTCCGTCCCGATCCATTCCAAGGCCATAGCGGCGAATCGGTCCGGCAAAGTGCGATCCAGTCGCTGCCGATGGACAAACTCGACGCCCAAGACCGGGCCAAAGTGCATGCAGTGCTGGCAAACGTCACCATTTTCCGCCGCCTCCCGGTCCGCGTGGTCGATTGCGATCCGGACTTGTATCTTTTTCTAGTCCGCCACCCGGACGTGGTAATCAACATCTGGAACACGCTGAAGATCAGCCAATTGCAACTGAAGCAGACCGGGCCCGAAAAATTTCGCCTCAAAGAAGACTCCGGCGTCACGGCCGATCTGGAATATCTATACCGCAACCACGACACGCACCTGATCTACGCCGAAGGCGTATACGAGGGCACAACCTTCGGACGCCGGGTAAAAGGCGCCGGGTTGTTCTGTTTGAAATCGGGCTACGTCCGCGAGACCGACGGCCGGTATTACGTTACCAGCCGCCTGGACGCCTTCATCTCCGTCGAACCCAGTGCGGTCGAACTGGTGGCCAAGGCCCTGCATCCCCTGCTGGGCATTACCGCCGATAACAATTTCACCCAGACCATCGCCTTTGTGGGAAGCCTTTCCCGAAACACCGAGCAAAACTCCCACAGCATCCAGCGCCTGGCCGCCAAACTAAACAACGTCCAGCCCGACGTCCGCGAGCAGTTCGCCCAACTGGCCGAAAATATTTCCGAAAAACCCTCCTCCGTGCTCTTGCGCCGAATCAGCGAAATGAAAACCGTCGCCCGCAAGGACGACGATTCCATCCAACGCTGATTGCACGATTATCAATAATCGTTTGTGCTATAAATAAAAAAACCGAGTAGCACAATCTTTTCACCACGAAAAATCGAAAGAACGAAAATCCGAAACACAACTCGTCATAATTTATTTCGTTTTTCGTTTTTATCGTCTTTTCGCCCTTTCGTGTTTTCGTGATAAATAATAGCAATTTATTACAATCATCCACACCTTCGTACTTCCGTACTATCGTACTCCGTACTTTATTCCAGCCCTGTAGGGTGCGTGAAACGCACCACATCCCCAATTCCGCCCTCCTCATCAGTGCGTTTCACGCACCCTACCGGCTGAATTCAGAACCCTGAACCCCTAGTCTGCATTTCTCACCATCTGGATCTTGTCATCAATAGTGTGTCGCTGCTTTGCGGGAGCAGTGCTTTTCAGAACCTCTTTGCACTGTTTGCCTTTGGGCAGGCAGCGGCATACCCTGGCAAGAAATGCAGGTTAACCCGGATGATTCATGAATTTACACTAGCCCGAAGCGCAAGCGAGGGATGGTAAACAGTCTACCCTCGCTTGCGCTTCGGGCTGGTGTTTTACATTCTGCGTTAAAAATTCTAGTCTATGAATAATCCGGGTTAGCGGTATCTGCCTTTTCTTAGCACTCCTACTCGTGCTACAATTATATAATCCGAGCTACTTGATGCACTTGCCTAGGCTAACACAAGCATGAACAACACAAGCGAAGGACGCCGTGATATTCCGGCCGACCCCAGTTCTATTTCCTCGACTTTGCTGGAGCGGATCAAATCGCACCAGCCCGAGGCATGGACGCGGCTGGCCGACCTGTACGGCCCGGTGGTTTACCGGTGGTGTCGGAAGTCCGGCGTGGCGGGGGACGATGCGCCGGATCTGGTGCAGGAGGTTTTCGCGGCGGTCGCTCGGCACATCGGCGGTTTTCGCCGCGATCGCGCCGGCGACAGTTTCGCCGCCTGGTTAAGAACCATCACGCGGAACGCAATTCGAGATTTTTTTCGTTCTCGCCGCGGTCGACCGGTGGCCCAGGGAGGCACCAACGCTCAAGAACGAATCCTTCAAGTGCCCGAGGAGCCCGAACCAATTGAGACCAGCGATCCCCGCGAGGTAAACAGCCTGATCGTGCCAATTGGGTTAGAACTGGTGCGTGCGGAGTTCGAGAACCGCACCTGGGAGGCATTCCGGCGAGCGACGATCGAAGGTCAGCCGCCGGCCCGGATCGCTCTCGATCTAAAGATGAGCATTCAGGCCGTTTATCAGGCCAAGTCGCGGGTGCTGCGCCGATTGCGCCAGGAACTCGATGGCCTGCTGGAATAGGAGATAACACAACTCCTTATCCATGCGCATCTTACGGCGATTCGCTAAAATCATGTTAAATCGGTACCGTTAGATCTAATAGTGAAGCAGCGATCTACCGCGGGATCCTGGGATCGTTCTGCTTGCACGATTCTGTC
>JBEKGL010000101.1:0-9451 GCA_050012815.1 Thermoguttaceae bacterium | reverse complement strand
AAATTTTATACCGAGGAGGGAAACTGGGATCTGGTGGGTAACAACACGCCCGTATTCTTCCTACGCGATCCATTGAAGTTCCCGGACCTCAACCACGCCGTAAAGCGTGACCCCCATACGAACTTGCGCAGTGCCCGCAACAACTGGGACTTTTGGACCTCGCTTCCAGAGGCGCTGCATCAGGTCACCATTGTAATGAGCGATCGGGGTATTCCCTATTCATACCGCCACATGCACGGCTTCGGCAGCCACACGTTCAGTCTTATCAACGCAAAAAACGAGCGATACTGGGTTAAATTCCACCTGAGAACACAACAAGGAATCCACAACCTCAGCGATGAAGAGGCTGAAGCGCTCATCGGCAAAGACCGAGAGAGCCACCAGCGCGATCTGTATGAAAGCATCGAAAAGGGTAAATTCCCCCGCTGGACCATGTTTATCCAGGTGATGCCGGAGAAGATAGCGGCTTCCTGCCCTTACAACCCGTTCGATTTGACCAAGGTCTGGTTTCACAAGGACTATCCGCTCATCGAAGTGGGCATCCTTGAACTGAACCGCAACCCTGAAAACTATTTTACTGAAGTCGAGCAGTCGGCCTTCAACCCGGCCAACATTGTGCCCGGCATTGGCTTTTCACCTGACAAGATGTTGCAGGGACGGCTGTTTTCCTACGGCGATGCGCAACGATATCGGCTCGGCGTGAACCACCACCTGATCCCGGTCAACGCCTCGCGTTGTCCATTCCACAGCTATCACCGCGATGGCGCCATGCGAGTAGACGGCAATCATGGTAGTACTCTCGGTTACGAACCTAACAGTTACGGCGAGTGGCAACAGCAGCCACAATTTGCCGAACCGCCGCTTAGCCTGGAAGGAGCCGCGGATCATTGGAATCATCGTGAGGATGACGATTATTATTCACAACCGGGCTTGCTTTTCCGCCTGATGAGCCAAGAGCAGCAGACGTTGCTCTTCGCCAATACCGCTCGCGCTATCGGCGATGCGCCAAAAGAGATCAAGATCCGCCACATTGGCAACTGTTTAAAGGCCGATCCTGCTTATGGCAAGGGTGTGGCCGACGCACTTGGCATCCCGCTCGGTGAAATGCCCAAGTAGGCATAAATCAGACAGCTAAAGCGACGCCGTAAAACCGGAACGTTCCGGCATCGCGATGCTCCCCGCATCAAGTCAACCGTTTTCTTGAAATTCCAATTATCCACCGCTTATCGACACTCGGCACGATGTCGGCGCGGACATGGGTGTGCACTGCATAGGCATCGGCTTTTAACGGATGTCCAAGAATAACTTTGGACTTTGGAAGGCAATCCGCCCTCACCCCCGACCCCTCTCCCGTAACGGGAGAGGGGAGTAAAACTTGGACAGCCGCTTAAGTCATAAATTTATCAATATGGCATCACTATGCGATTTCCAAAACTCTTGTCCGTTGCCCGGTGCTGGCGGGCAGTGAAGGGCTTTTGGCGCAAGACGGCTTTGTTGCAACTTTTGTGATGGTTTTGTATAATTAGGGTATCTGTTATTGTTTAGCCGATTGTCGTCTAAAACAATTGAAACTTAAACCATTTTCATCACGAAAGTGCGAAACAGTGAAAACCAGAAATGTTAATAACCGACTCTTTTTCGTGTTTTCGTTCTTTCGTGTTCTCGTGATAAATAATAGCTGTTCAATGAAGTTCTGTGTCCTTTTAACTGAAAACTGATTACCTTCTACCATATACCATCTACCATGAACTATTGATAACCGGCAGGCAGCGCTAGGGATGTGCATGAGCAACAACATAAGATTTATCCTACTCGTTTTGGGCTTTGTGTTACTTTTCGGATTGTGCGGCAACAGCGTTTGCATGGCCGACGATACGTTCTATGCCGGCGCGGACATCTCTTTGTTGCCTTTTATCGAATCGCGCGGCGGGGTATTTTACGACAATGGAGTGGCCAAGCCTATGGAGCAGATTCTGGTCGATCACGGCTGCAATCTATTCCGGCTGCGGATTTTCGTGAATCCCGACACGGTTTACGAACACACCGACGGCGCAATTCAGGATCTGAACTACACGATCAATCTTGCCAAACGGATCAAAGCCGTGGGCGGAAATGTGCTTTTGGACTTTCATTATTCCGACACATGGGCCGATCCCGCCCACCAAGCCAAACCGGCGGCTTGGAGCAGCCTGAATTTCACCGACCTTAATACCACGATCCGCAACTACACAAAAGACGTCCTCACGGCGTTTAATAATAATAACGTCACGCCCGACATGGTGCAGGTCGGCAATGAGATCACAAACGGCATGTTATGGCCCACCGGCAGCAATTCGTCGAGTTGGACGAAATTCGGACAACTCGTCAATTCCGCCATTCAAGGCGTCCGCGACGCACAGGGTTCCGGTACGCGCATTCCAGTGGCCATCCACATCAACAACGCCGGTCAAGCCGGTTTGCCGCAGTGGTTTTTCAATACCTTCACTGCCCAAAGCGGCGTCAGCGATTACGACATAATGGGATTGAGCTACTACCCTTCTGTCAACGACACGCTGGACTCGATGAAGACCAACCTCACTTACCTGGCCACCCACTACGACAAGAAGATCATGATCCTGGAGACCGATTATCCTTGGGAGGGAACCTCGGGCAGCGGTCCCTATCCGGTAAGTCCGGCGGGACAAAAGCAATTCCTTCTCGATTTGGCGGAGGTTATACGCGATCTCCCCAATAATCGCGGCGAAGGTTTCGTGTATTGGTATCCCGAGTCGATCCAGGTGCCGAATACGTCGATTTGGCAGGGCGGGGCGATGGCCCTTTTCGACGATCAAGGAAATGCCCTGCCGGCGCTGGATGCATTCGCCGTCCCGGAGCCTGCCACGCTTATGTCCCTGGTTTTGAGCGTTCTCGGTCTGTTGGCCTACATTTGGCGACGGCGGCTACTGCTTCTCTAACCACAAAGAGAACTATCTCTTCACCCATTACATTGAAGGAGACTTCCATGTTCAGCAAAAGGATTCTTGTGCTTGCCGTTTGTATCTGTTCGATCGCTTTGTCGTCGCTGCGGGCACAGCAGCCAAACCAACCTTTGCGCAGTCGCCCGGCGTCCGAGCCGGTTGCGGCAAAGCACGTGCGAGGCAACCTTTATCAGGCGAGCGGCGGGGTCGGCAATGCGTTCTTTTACGTCGGACAGGACGAAGTCCTTGTGATCGACGCCAAGATCAGCGCGGAAGCAGCCGCTCAAATGTTGGCGGAAATCAAGAAGGTCACGGATAAACCGCTGCGCCGCGTAGTCCTGACTCACAGCGATGGAGACCATGTCAACGGGCTTGCCGGATTTCCGCCGCACCTGACGATTATCTCCCATGCAAGCGCTCGGCAAGACATTGCCCGGGCCAATGCAGCCGCGACTACGAAACTACCGCTTCCCAATGAAACTTTTTCCAAGGATTTGACCCTGTTTGTGGGCGATACGGAGGTACAATTGCTCTATTACGGGCCAGCGCACACCAACGGCGACATCGTGATCTACATCCCTTCGGAAAAGGCCGCGATTGTCGGCGACCTTGTTTTTGTCGGCCGCGACCCCCTGATTCACGCAAACAAACACGGTTCCTCCTTCGGCCTGGTGTCCGTGCTGAAATCGCTCGTTCAACTGGACGCCGACGTTTTCTTGAGCGGGCACGCCGACGGAGTGGATAAAAAGGCCATCGAGGCATTGATCGCCCAGATCGAACAGAAGCAGGCCAAAGTCAAAGCCCTTCTACAGGAAGGAAAAACGCTCGCGGAAGTGAAAGAAGCGTTTGCCGGCGTCGATCAGCCGGCCGGGTCCGGCGGCCCTCGATGGCCGAGCCTAGTGGAGATTATTTACCAAGAGCTAACAGAGAAAAAGTAGGCCTGTTGATATGAAATCCCTGGCAGCACGTCTTCTTTATTGGATCTTATTGATGTTTGCTTGGATAATGACCTGGCAAGTAAACCTTTTTGCCCCATTTTCCGGCCGTCCGTTGGACGGCCTCGGTTCATTTGCCATGCCAATAGATTGATAATGCTACTATCGAACTGGATAACATGGAATGTGCAAACCGTGGACCTCGGATGGCAACGCTGGCTTGCGGCCGCGTCCACCATCCGATGTCCGACATTCGGGTCTACTTCCGTTTTCGCCAAGCGTAGCAGATCAGACCCACCAACCCGCTCAAGAGCAATACTATCGTGCCGGGTTCAGGCACAAGGGTCAGTGACGCGCTGTCGACATAGCCGGGATGAATGGCGCCGTCAGTACCTAAGAGGAAATTTTCATCGTACATGACCTGAGATACGATATATTTGGTACTCAGGGGTTCGGTTGCCGTAAGCGAAATCTGCTCCCACGTGGATGTGTTGCCGTCTAGGATCAAACCGGAAGAGGGAGGTCCGCCCAATAAATTATTGGACGAGTCGTAGAAGGTAATATTGACGAAGGCGTGGGCCCCGGACACGTGCTGGTCAGCGTTGAAATAGGCGCTCAAGTTGTACGTGGACAATGCAGGGTCAGCGGAAACGTCAGTGACCTGGATAGTCTGTGTGTAGCCTCCGGCGGGAGAATACTCGGCGAGCATTGTTTTTGCCGTCAGTGGCGTGACACCGCCGTCGACACCCACAATGGCGCCATTCTCGGCGCCCCACTGGCCGGTGATGAAGGGGGGACCGAAGACGGTTGCGAGGGTGTTTAGAGCGGGTGTCCCGTCAAATTCGGGATCAACCAGCAGGTTCGCCCCTGCTGACGGCGTGGCGGCTGCAATGGCCAACAGCAGGCCAGCGCAGACAAGAATGAGTTTCGTGCGAGTGATCATGTTTTTAACTCCTTAAAAAATTAACAGTGGTTTGGCGCGCGACACCGCGCGCTCTTGTGGGAAGAACTAAAATAGTTTGCGAGTTTCAATAGTTTTTATTGAAAAACTCTGGAACCGGCCTGCCTTAGACAAGCCAAAGGAATGCACTCAAAGGAGAACGATCCTCACAAGCGGAACGTTTTCGATTAAATACGGCGCTACCTCATTGGGATTTAGGGTGGGGTGGGATGGAAGACCGACTATTATTGACTGCTTAAGTTGTCATTATTATTGGCGTAGCATTGCCATCGGTCAAAAATAACATCCAAAAGCCTACCGTCTAGGACTAGGTAAATTACCATATACCATTGACATACAAGGACTTACATCACATGGTAGTGGTTGCTTGGACACTTCTCCGAGACAGGATTTGTTCGTAAAATCGAGCGCGCTCTTTGAACAAATTCCCTTACTGAAAGTTCGAATTCGAGTGTTTGGCTGCCTTTTTCGCGGATATAAGCACCGTTGTTTACACCGAGCGACCAGCCGGAAGCAGAACACCAAGACCAGACGTCTTATGTTCTGCACCATTGCACTCAGATACGCCTGAATCCGCACTTTCGACCTGCCGCGGCAACTAGCCGTGCGCCAGTCAATGATGATGCTTCGCCTCAAACGCAGTCGCATCCTTATTCTCCTTCGGCATAATCATCGCTATGGCTGGCAAAAGCCGACGATCAAAACCCGGCTATTCGGAAAATCGAGGCGTGTGGAAATAATTGGAAGAAGCTGCCCAACCAACGTCAGTCATTGTTTCGTAATATCTTGTGTCTATGCCCTGTCTTCATTGAGGTTTCCGCCAAGCAGGACACTCAGCCTCCACTTGCGGTGCGGTGTAGCATGATTTCGCTCGCTGGCAAGCCGTCGCAACTCATTTGCCAATATAAGACATCAAGGTTGACAACGCCATGCTCGGCTGCGAAAATGCGGTAGAGTTTTACCGCACTTCGGCAGTCGAATACCTGTTAGGCGAAGGAAGGAGAATTTTATTCTCAAGTCATCGCGTTTCTTTGGTTCATGCGTAATCGTGGGGGTAGTACTTTTCCTTATAAACATGGTGGCGCTGCATCTCTTGCGACCCGACTACAACCCTTTACGCAGATTCCTCAGTGAATACGCAGTCGGGCCATTCGGTTTCCTTTTAACGGCTGCAGCCTACGAACTATCTGCGACATTTCTCATGCTACTGTTCGGACTTCGGCTCAACGTCCGTCCTTCCGGTTTTCTCACGGCATCGTGCGTTCTATTAGGCGTGATGATTATCTCTACATGTGCGGTCGCTGTCTTTCCCATCGACTTAATAATGCCGCCTGATGGCAGCCGCCCGACTCTTGCAGCTCTTACAAGGACAGATATCATACACTGTCTTTCCTCGTGTCTGTTATTTGCATCATTCATTGCAGTATCCTTGACATTGCCCAGCGCCTATAAACGCGATGAGAAATGGCGGTCATTTTCACACACGACACTATTGCTGGGATTTTTGTTTCTCGTGTTTTTCTTGGGACTTATCCTTGTCCCATTCTATTTGAGGGGTCTGGCTCAACGAGGAATGTTTTTGGTTATTCTAATATGGTTGCTTCTCACAGGCTTGCGCCTTCGACAGGCTATCCCCTCTACTCATGGCACTGCCGCCTAACACCGCGCTGGAGCCAACGGTCGCTGCCCCTTCAGTTTTCAGTTGAGCTATGAAATTTGAAAGACCAGATCGCAGTCGTGAGCCAGCCGCCGGTGGCCGTGGCTCAGCTTTGGCTCGTTTGGCTCGCCGTTGTCTTTCAATGTCAATCGTTTGCAGGGGACATCCCATCAAACCACGGATAAATCAGACTGGCACATGCTCGAACCGCCAGGTGCCGCGCGTAACATTGCCGGATCGGCCCACACAAAGCTGCTGCAATACATCTTTTTCGTCTCGGCGGCCGTCGAGTAGATCACGATACAGAGTGATCAACTCTGTTGTTTCAGCAGCGCAATGGTCGAGCAATTCAATGCGGAAATGCCGCACGCCGAGGCCCGCCAACCAGGTTCCGTACTCCGCCAGACTCTGGGGCTGGGCATGAAATACCGTGTTACGGCAATCGGCATCGACCAGAACCGGATGTTCGCATCCTTTCCGATCGCGGAGCCGTGCTTTTTTGTTTAAACACGGCCGCCCGCATTGCGGTTTCGCATTGCGATTGGAAAACGCGGCACAATAGAGGCAATGGGCCGTATGGAACATCGGGACATGGCAGTGCAAAATCACTTCCAGCGCCTGCGGATCGGCATGGCGAGCCATATCCGCGAATGTTTTTTGATTCAAGTCAAAGGCGGCCGTCACGCGCTTGGCCCCTTTTTCCCGCAATGTCTCCACCGTGAGATCGTTGGCGGCATTGAGCGAAAAATCGGCGATCACCGGCAGGCCTGCGCGATGAAAAAAATCAATCCCGGCAAGATGACGGGCCAAAATGCCGTCGGGCCGCAGGCCTTCGAGATATTCCAACGTTGCCGCGGCGTCGGGTTGATGGATGCGCGTTGTGGCAAGGTATATCTTCTTTCCGGCAAACCGGATCAAGGATTCCATGCGGGCGTAATCCTCAGTGCCGGGCAAATCGGCATAAATCGTATCGACGTCTAAAGTCAAGGCGGCTTCGACCTGCTCGGCGCTCCGGCACAAGACGTGCAGATGAGATTTCGTGGAAGAATCGCCCACTTCTGCCGCGTGTCGCCGGCGTGCTTGATCGCGTAATCCGGACAAGAGCGGTTCGTCAGGCAGGGAGTAATCGGGAGTTTTTCTCATGCTGTCGTCCAAGGCCGCGACCATTGCCCGACGTAATTGACCGAGAACGCTCAGTGGCGTCATGGGTCGCCCTTCGATTCGAGCGTTGAGATGCCTCAATTGATACGGGGTCTGACCCAAACGTCCGAATTGCTCCCGGAGCAGTTCGAGGCTGAGAGGATGCTTGATCGCCTCGGCCAGCGGTTCCTCCGAATCCAAGACGCAATGCGCCCCGGAACCGGCCAGCCCTTCGAGATGAAGTTTTTCGCCAACAGCGGCTCGAACGACCAGGTCCAAATGGACGCGGCGTCTGGGAACAGCGCTGTCGAACGATTTTCGCAATTCCATCATTAACCGCGGATCATCGGTGCGATAAATACGCATGCCGGGCTGAATCCGCCTTAGATCAAGATCATTTCGACCGAATGTCAACTCGACCTCCGATCCGCCATCCGCCTCCAACACCGATTGGCCGCTGAAGAAAATCTCATAAATCCGGCCCCCTTGTTCAGCGTCTTGATTGTGTAGCTCCTCGAAGACAATGCCTTGACCGCGCCGGACTGATCGGATCAAACCAGCGAGGACACGATCAACGCGCACGTCGGAAACCGTACCGATCAGTACGCCCCGCTTCGCGGTGTTTTTACCGGGCACGAGTGCATGAGGGCGCGGACCGTCAAACCAACCGCAGGAAAATCCCCGCGAAAAAGCAACTTCCAACTCTTCGACGCGCTGGGGCTCCAATTTAAACGGCCTGCCCTGCAAGGCCGCATCTAACGCCCGGCGGTAACATTGCGTCGTCAAAGCGACGTACTCCGGTTCCTTCAGCCGTCCTTCGATCTTTATGGCCGAGACCCCGGCGGCCAACAGTTCCGGCAACCGATCCCATAAACCCAAATCACGGGGACTGAGCCAGTAGCGTTTCACCTCTATTGTAGCCGGCACACTCCGTGTGCCGGATTCCGCACACGGAGTGTGCGGACTACCTTGTCCGTTTTCGAGTAATTCATAAGCCATGCGACAGGCCTGGGCGCATTGGCCTCGATTACCGCTGCGGCCGCCGAGGGCCAAACTTGCCAGGCATTGCCCGGAGTAGCTGATGCAGAGTGCGCCGTGGACAAAAACCTCCAATTCAATTGAGGTCGCACAACGTATCGCCGCGATTTGGGCCAACGACAGTTCACGCGGCAACACGGCACGCTTCACGCCGTAATCTTCCACCGCTCGGATGCACTCGGCGCTCGATAAGGTCATCTGAGTCGAGGCGTGCATAGGAAAATCGGGGAACAAGGCATGAAGGAGTCTCAACAATCCCAGATCCTGCACGATGAATGCATCGACGCCGGAGCGGATCGCTTCCCGGGCAATTCCTTCCGCGGTAGCTAATTCCTCGGCAAAGATAATCGTATTGAGCGTCAAAAACCCCTTCACGCCTCGTTGATGGAGATAAAACATCAATTCGGGCAGTTCATCGAGCGTAAAATTGACTGCCTTTGCACGGGCGTTAATTCCTATTTGCAGTCCGAAATAAATCGCGTCCGCCCCGTTTTCCACGGCGGCGCGGGCCGACTCCCAACTCCCGGCCGGAGCGATCAATTCACATTGTATGGAGGATGCGGAGGACATAATTCACCAAACTGCTTTCAGCCGCGACTCGAAGGGGCATCGAATAATTAAAATTATTTATTTTTCAAGCAGCGGTTGCATAAGCGTGTAAATCCGCGAGTGGTGGCGTTGGACGCCAGCGCAAACGACGGCAAGCGATGCGGACGTGAAACCAGGCAATACAAGTAGAAGAAACAAGGCCGCTTGCGGCCTG
>JBEKGL010000100.1:0-9488 GCA_050012815.1 Thermoguttaceae bacterium | reverse complement strand
GGATCAAAACCCTAAGCCAGCCGATGGCAATGGAAACCTTCCGCGGCACTAAGGACGAAGCGTTGGAAAAAACCGAAACCGCGCGGTTCGACATCGGGCTTGATACGATCGTCAAGCTGGAAAAACCTTTGCCCGGCGCCCACGACACAAAACGGGCCGTATACCGCGTGCATCTCGACTCCGGCGATCCGGCGGCCGTGTTTGCCGTCGGATCGACGCAAAACGTGAAATCGCTCGACGCCAATACGGCCGAGGTGACGGTGTATGCCGTGCGTCCCGATAAACCGGGCAATGCCAAAGCCCCCGCCGATCCGCCCACCGCCGCCGAGCGTGAGCCGAACAATTGGATCCAAAGCGACAATCAGAAAATTATCGCCTTGGCCCGCGAGGCGGCCGGCAATGAGACCGATCCTTGGCTTACGGCCGTTCGGATGGAAACATTCGTGCACGACTACATCAATCGCAAGGATTTTTCCCAAGCATTCGCCTCCGCCGCCGAAGTGGTCGAAACCCGCGAAGGCGATTGCACTGAACACGCCGTGCTCCTGGCCGCATTGTGCCGCGCCCGGGATATACCGGCCCGGGCGGCCATCGGACTGGTTTATGTCCCGCATCTGCAAGGCTTCGGCTATCACTTGTGGACGGAAATTTACATCGTCGACAAGTGGATTCCCATCGATGCCACGCTGGCCAAAGGCGGCATCGGGGCGGCACACCTGAAACTCGCCCACAGCAGTCTCAAAGGCGCGTCGGCCTACAGCAGCTTTTTGCCGGTGGTGCAAGTGGTGGGACGGTTAAAGATCGAGGTCGTCGCGGCGGAATAGCAATTAATCCGCAGATGGCGCAGATATACACAGATATATTATTAAAGATCGAAATATTATTATGTTTTATCTGCGTTTATCTGCGTCATCTGCGGATTTTGCATCGCCGCTTCCGGTTTCCGGCGGCTTTTTATCGCCCGGCGGAAGAGCAGCACGACCGAGAGCAGCCAGATGATCGCGCTGAGAATGATTAGCCATTTACCCGGCTCGTATGGTGTGGCATACACAGATACATCGACCATATCCGGGGCGGATGGATCGATCATATTTTCGATGTTGTCGAAATCCTTTATTTCTCCGGCCAAGATTATTTTCCATAGCGATATAGGCATTTTTGCGGGCAAGCAATGCACCGCACAGTCGGCACATAAAACATTGACTACACTAGGGTGGGCAGTTGAGATTCGCAATCCTTTGCCGGTTTTTAAGCCTTCCAAGGCTTCATCCACGGTAAGGTCGCGCGGTTCGGCCCAATGCACACCGGAATCTGCCACTTCCACGCACATGATGGTATGTGAGCTGCCGGAGGGCAAATCCGAAAGTTTAACCGGCCCATTCTCCCGCCACGCCGTGCCCGGACCGATAATGGCTACGTAACTTGTGGAAGATATATTCTTCTTATTATCGTTCGGACAGTCAAGATTGGGTAAAATATGGTTTAATATCTTGGCATTGTGCGGGCTATTCCAAGGCTCGTCCTTATTTAGCGAATCATAAATACCGCCGTATTCGAGCATCGGTAAAACTTCCACTCGCCAACTATACAAAGGTTTGCCGTCCTTATCACAAGTATTTGGCGAAGGAAAATGTTTGTATGCGTCGTGATAATTATGCAGAGCAAGACCTATTATTTTTAAATTACTGATGCATTGCGCACGCCGGGCCGCTTCACGTGCGGGTGAAATAGCCGGCATCATCAATCCTGGGCAAATAATTCCTATAAATATGATGTATACAACCCGTATTATCCCATCTTTTAAAATCTTAGCGCGATTAAGACACAAAGCGGCAATTGATAGAACCGCGGTTATATATATTCCCCCTGGCCCGAACAGCGCCAGCGAAGCGGCGACCATGAAAAATATCAAAAACAGCGTTGATAATTGGAATTGCATTGGGAAAACGATTTCAACTTATCGGATTGCGGTAAGGAAACACGAAATAAAAAACAAAAACGCGCCTTTTCACCACGAAAGGTCGAAATATCGAAAACACGAAATATGAATTGCCGATTCCTTTTCGTGTTTTCGTTCTTTCGTCCTTTCGCGTTAAAAAAAGTTGCTATATGTGGTTCGCTCCAAACGGCAGATGAGTACCGATAAATATGAATAGTTGGATGGATATAAGCAATATAAAGCAAAAAGGGGTGGCTGTACAACTGCCACCCCAACGAAATCTCGTTTTGGGATAAGTTATAATTCTTTTTCCGATTCCCAATAGACGAATCTATCGGCGACACTTGCCTATGCGGGACCAAATGCCGAGGGCGGCGAATGCGGCGATTAGCATTATCAACTCTGCCGGTTCGGGAACCAAGGTTATAACGCCGGTTGTATACAGATTGTCGGTGTCCCAGTAGTAGCCGTTGGAAAGCGTAGGCAGATCGGTGACGGTGAATTCGCCCGACAGGCTGGTGAAGTTCAATATGTCGAAGCTATCGCCGCGATTGGGGATGTAACCGCCGATCAACGACAAGATAAGTTCGCTCCCGCTTAAGAGTGTAATTGTGCCGCTGGAATTCAGCACGTCGAACTCTCCGGCGG
Source organism: Thermoguttaceae bacterium (assembly GCA_050012815.1). GTDB lineage: Bacteria > Planctomycetota > Planctomycetia > Pirellulales > Thermoguttaceae > JBEKIK01. The sequence continues at coordinate 6,901 of JBEKGL010000100.1, read as the reverse complement.
CGTTGCCGGCCAATTCGATGCTCAGCAGCGAGCCATTGCCGAAGGTGACATCGGCGGTATTGAGGATTCCGGCGCTGTCGCCGGGCGCGATGGTGCCCAGCACGGTCAGCGATCCGATAATGGAGCCGTTGCCTTTGATGGTTTTTCCCGCGGACAAGGAATAGCCGGAAAGGCTGGATACGTCGAACACGCCGGCATAAACGTCGATGACGCCGCCGGCAATGGAACCGCCGTCGACAAGTTTCAGCGTGCCGCTGGTGATCATGGTCGCGCCGGTGTAGGCGTTCGCCCCGGCCAGAGTGAATGTGCCTGAGCCGGTTTTTATCAGGCTGCCGGTTCCAGAAATGATTCCGGAGAAGGTCGTCGATTTATTGTTTCCGCCAAGAGTGAGCGTGCCCGAGCCGAGCAGCACGCGGTGTCCGGCGGGGGTTCCGTCGGCGTCGGCCAGAGAACCTATCGTCAAGGAGTAATCGCTTAAGTCGAGCGTGGTATTCGACGCCATGACGACCGCGCTAGACAAGGGCAGCGATCCTCCCGCGGAGTTTGAAAGGTGAAACAGAGATCCGTCGCCGGGATCGGTAAGGGCGAGGTAAGTCGTGCCGCCGTCGGTGCTATAGGCGACTCCCAGCCCAGTGCTGTGTACACCCGTGGAATACACGCCGTTGTTGCCGCTGGAATTGCCGGCCAAGCGCAGTTCAAAGCCATGCAGTCCGGGGGTGAGAGTGTAAGTGCCCTTGGTTAGGGCACTTGTGGTACTATAAAGGACCTGAACGCCATCGATCAGCAGACTAACGGCGTCGAGATAATGTTCGGCGAAGGTCCAAGTGGCGCTAGAACTGCCGGAGTTGTTGATGTAGCCGGAGTAGACCCAGGTAACATTATATCCGATGGCGGTGTTCGCCTTGACGGTGGTAAGTTGAATGGCGTTTCTTGGATTGGCCGTGGCGAGGTCGAGATAAGTGTTGATCGAGCCTTCGTATAGTCCGATGCCCGTGGCGCCCAACTTGATTGTGCCGCCGGAGATTAACGTATCGCCGGAATAGGAGTTTTCGTATCCGTTGATAATAAGCGTGCCCGTGCCGATTTTGTTCAGACTCACAATGCCCGAGGTGTTTTTGATGGCGCCGTAAAACTGGCTGTCGGCATTGTTACCGCCTACTGACAAGGTGTAATTGGAACTGCCGGAGGTATTGTCCACGGCGCCGTAGCCCGACAGTCCGTTCATGGTTTGATTGTAACCGCCCATGTCCAGGGTGGCGCTGCAGGCGACGGAGAGGTTTCCTTTTCCGCTTCCGGACGGGACGGCGTTTGCCGCGGCGGCTTTTAGAGTACCGGCGGTAATTGTCGTGTCGCCAGAATAAGTGCAGGCGGTATTATAAACGAGCGTGCCGCTGCCGGCCTTGGTTACTCCGCCGGAACCGGTCAGGGCGTTGGCAAATAAAATCGTGTAGCCGTTCGTATCGAACGAAGCGCCGCCGGAGTTGATTGTCAGGTTGCGAAGGGTTGGATCGAACACGCCGCCGAAGAGAAGTCCGCCGCCGTTGAAGGTCAAATTGCCGGAGCCGAGGTTATCGAGTGATGCGGCGGCGATGTATCCGCCGTTGAAGAACGTGCCGCCTTGAAACGTGTTCGTGCCGGTGAGGGTTTGAGTGGCCGTGCCGGTTTTAATCAATCCGCCCGTGCCGGAAATCGCTCCGGAGAACGATGTTGAGCTTACGTTTCCGGCGATGGTAAGCGTGCCGGAGCCGAGCAGCACTCGATGTCCGGTGGGGATTGCGTCGGCATCGGCCAAAGCGCCGACGCTTGTGGAGAAGTTGTTCAAATCGAGCGTGGTATCCGAGGACATTACAACCGTGCTGGCGGGCGACAATGTGCCGCCGTCGGTACTGCTTACGCGAAACAGGCTGCCGTCGCCGGGATCGGCAAGGGCTTGGTAAGTATTGCCGCCGTCGGTGCTGTAAGCTATGCCCAAGCCGGTGCCGAAAGCGCCCGTGCCGCTTACGCCGGTGGACGTGGCCGAGGAACTGCTCATGCGCAATTCAAAACTATGCAGCCCGGACGCGAGCGTGCAACTATTCAAACTTTGAGCGGCGCTGCCGGTGTTATAGAGAATTTTATTGCCGTCGATCAGCAGTTCGACTACGCCATTGTAATTTTCGGCGAAGTACCAAGTAACGTCCGACGAGCTGGAATTGTTGATGTATCCGGTATACAAATATGTTTGATTCGCGCCGATGGCCGAATTGGCCTTTGTCGGACTCAACTGGATCGAGGCGGCCGGATTGGACGTGGAGGTATCGAAATAGGTGTCGATCCGCCCTTCGCTCAGGCCCGCCGCGGAAGCGCCCAGTTTAATTGTGCCCGCGGTGATTGTCGTATCGCCGGTATATGTGTTGTTGCCGCAGAGCGTCAGCGTGCCGGAGCCGGATTTTGTCAGGCTGCCGTGCGAATCGGTAAGCAGGCCGTCCCAGCGGGAATTTCCGCGGATATCGCTGACGGCGCCTTTGATAATGGTGTCGCCGATGCAATTGACGGTCAGGGCGCTGATATGGGTGTTGACGTTGGCGTTGACGGTAAACAGCTTTCCGGAGGCGACGGTCCAGGTCTGATCGCCGCCCGCAGTTAGGCCGGTATTCATGGTGACGTTTTCGTTTACCGTTATGCCGCCGGTGGTGACGGTCAACTTTCCGCCGGTCAGAGTATAACCGCTTGCGCCGCTATTGAAGGTCAAGGAGTGAGCGCTCAGGTTGTAATCGACGTTGACCGCATAAGATCCACCGCCGCCGTCGAATACGGCCGCGTCCTCGCCGTTTCGCCATACGGCCAATGTGGTTCCGTTGGAACTCCACTTGCCGCTCGAGGTGGACCAGGTTCCGGATCCGGCTTGATATCCGGATGACGACGACGTGTCCCAGGTGACGGTTTGCAGGGGGCCGGTAAAATACGCCGAACCTGTTATCATATACACGGTCCGGCTTTCCATGGTGCTATAAGAAATTTTGGCATAACCGTTGCCGTTCCAGGTGCTTCCCCAACTATTTTTCACAATGAAATACCCTTTGCCCGGCGCGCTGTCGTCGTCCACGTATCCGGTTATCAGCACCATGTGCGAAGCCGCGGTAGTGCCCGGCGAGGGATCGTACCAATCTTCATCAACGTAAATGAAGGCTCCTACCGGGCCGTAATTTTTTATTTGGTTCTTGATAATATCCGCCGATTTATGACTTACGGCCGAAGTGGCATCGATTTTGCACAGACGGTTTTCCCAGCCCGTTGCAAGCGGCCAGCCGGGCCAGGGTGTTACAACGGATGTCTGGAAGGGCAGTTCCGCTTCGGTGACGAGGCCGGTGCTTTTGCAATAGTTCAAGGCGTCTACAATCCCTCCGCCGCTGGCCCAATTGCCGACGCCCGAGTCGGCCAGTTGTTGTTCGGAAAGATCGACGTTATAAGTCGGATCGTCGCGGGTGATTTTATACTTGGCTTCCATCATGCCCACGGCGGCGAAGGCCCAACACATACCTGAACTGCCCTGGTTCTTAACCGGAGTAACGTAACTATAACCGTCCACGTTCAGCCAGCTAAAAGAATCGGCGCGCACGAAAAGAGGCGCGATCGATAAGGCCGAGAAGAAAAAGAAAATCGCAAACTTAAATTGCCGCAGGGCTGAAAAACCAATCTGCTTGGGAAGATTCATTTTGATGGCCGAATTCTTTTCGATGTCGGAACAATGGTTGGCAGTTAATCTGACCCGGAGTCGCTACGGTGGGAATTTGTATATTATACATATTAACTGTGACCAAAATCACGAGTTTTGTCAATATATTTGCAATTATGATTTAACTATATGCCGTTTAACAAGATATCGCCTTGAAAATTCATCGCTTCAGACACGGCGAGCCTGTTTTGTCAGATCGGTGCAAACCCGGAGCTTGGCATCTGGGATTACGTCGCCAATTCGGGTTTTCGACGGCTTTTTATCGCCCGGCGGAACAACAGCACGACCGAGAACAGCCAGATGATCGCGCCGAGAATGATTTTCCATTTATCCGGGTCGGACCGGAGAATTGATACATCAACCATATCGGGCGCGGATGGATCGATCATCTCTTGGATGTTGTCCCAATCCTTTATTTCTCCGGCAAGGATTTTTTGCCACACGGAGATGGGCATTTTCGAGGGCAACGTTCTGACCGCACCGTCGGCGAATAATAAATTGATTCCGCCGGGGTGAGGGGACGAAATACGCAATCCTTTGCCGGTTTTCATACGCTCAAGCGCTTCATCCACGGTAATGTCGCGCGGTTCGGCCCAATGCACGCCGGAGTTAACAACTTCCACAACCATTACAGTGTGTGAGCCTTTGTCGGGCAAGTCCGAGAACTTAACTGGCCCATTTTCCCGCCACGCTGTTCCCGGTCCAATGACCGCAATATAATTTGTGGTAAAATCATTATTTTTGTGATCAGCACTCGGGCACTCATAATAAGGGTAAGAAGGCCCATAATTCGGTTTAAATTGGCTTAATACCTGGGTATTGTGTGGGCTATTCCAAGGCTCGTCTATCTTCAATGAATTATAAATATCTCCACATTCCAACATCGGTAAAATCTGCACTCGCCAACTAAACAATGGTTTGCCGTTTTTGTCGCATATGTTTGCCGAGGGAAAATGTTTATTTGCATCGTTATAGTTATGCAATGCGAGACCTATTTGCTTTGGCTTGTGGATACAGGTCGCGCGACGGGCCGCTTCGCGTGCTGATGAAATAGGCGCCATCAGCAATCCCGGGCAGATGATTCCCATAAAGATGATGAGCACGGCATTCCATATCCCATCCCTTAAAATTCTAGCACGGTTAAGACACAAAACGGCAATCGATAGAACCGCGGTTACATATATTCCCCATGCCCCGAACAGCGCCAACGAGGCGGCGACGTTGAAAAAAATCAAAAACAGCGTGGATAAATGGAATTGCATGGGGAAAACAATTTCAATTTATCGGATTGCGTTAAAGAAACTCGAAATAATCAGAATATTTACCATTTTCAACACGAAAGGTCGAAATATCGAAAACACGAAAAACAAACTGCCGATTCCTTTTCGCGATTTCGTTCTTTCGCCTTTTCGCGTTAAAAAAATTGTTACTTATGGTTCGCTCCAAACGGCGATTGCACAGTCGATAAATATGAATAGTTTGAAGGATATAAGCAATATAAAGCAAAAATGGGGCGGCAGTTCAACTGCCACCCCAAGGGTTTATATGAATTGTCGTTCCAATGAATTAATCAATTCGCACCCGGCACAAGTGCCGGGGCTAAACCATTATCGATACATGACGCGGAATTCGGCTGCCGTCATAACCGCGACCACTGGCCGCGGCTTTACATTTTGGCGATCTTTTCCATCAGATCCACGCTGCGGCAGGAGTAGCCCCATTCGTTGTCGTACCAGGCGAGGACTTTTAGCAGCGTATCGCCCATTACCGAGGTCCAATCGGCGGCGAAGACCGAGCTGTGGGCTTCGCCGATGACGTCGCTGGAGACCAAGGGATCGGTCGTGTACTTGAGGATGCCCTTCAACGGACCGGCGGCGGCTTCTTTCATGGCGGCATTGACCGCTTCCTTTGTCACCGGCTTGGCCATTTCGCAGGTCAGGTCCACGCAACTGCCTGTTGGCACCGGCACGCGGAGTGAAATACCAGTCAGCTTGCCCTTTAGTGCTGGAATGACGATTCCCACCGCTTTGGCAGCGCCGGTGGTGGTGGGAATGATATTCAAACTTGCCGCCCGGGCGCGATATGGGTCCTTATGCGGCATGTCCAGCACGCGCTGATCGTTGGTAAAGGCGTGTATGGTGGTCATCTGACCTTTGACGATGCCGAATTTTTCGTGCAGAACCTTGGCCACCGGGGCGAGGCAGTTCGTCGTGCAACTGGCGTTGGAGATGAACTTATGCTCGGGCTTGAGTTGATTGTCGTTTACGCCCAGCACGCAGGTCAGGTCCGGCTCGTCCTTGGCCGGTGCGCTTAGGACCACTTTCTTGGCCCCGGCGTCTATGTGACTGGCATAGCCGGGTTTACCGCCCCCGCCGCGCGAGGTAAACACGCCCGTGCTTTCCAGCACCACGTCCACGCCCAATTCCTTCCACGGCAGGGTGGCCGGGTCCTTTATCGCCATGGCTTTGATTTTTTTGCCGTCGACGATCAAATACTGGTCGTCGTATTCGACCGTGCCGGGAAATTGACGGTGGACGCTATCGTATTTCAGCAGAACGGCGAGCGTCTTGTTATCGGTAATATCATTTATACCGACTACTTCAAAAATCTTTTGCCTTTGAGCCAGGATTCGAAACACCAAACGTCCGATCCGGCCGAAGCCGTTAATTCCAACGCGAATTGCCACAACTCGTCTCCTTATGTAAAAAAGGTCTCCCCCCTATTATCGGGGGCAAAATTTCCTAATCCGGACAACATCCGGCACGGTAGGCATTTAAAGAATCGGGAATTATACTAGGTTATTAATATCCCGACAACACTTGCGGCGAGTGGTTCCCTTGTCTACATTTTCTTCTCGACCTCAATGGCAACTCCCATCGGGCGTTTCCCGGGGTGTGTGGGAATACACCCAGTCGGATCATATTGCCCGGGAATATGACGAATATTTCGCCCTGAATCGGCTTTTCGAATTCGACGAGCAGGTGCTGGCACTATATTTTCGCCGGCCTGGATTGGTTGTTGACCTTGGATCCGGCACTGGCAGGGCGCTTATCGGACTGGCCCGACGCGGGTTCCATGGCATTGCCGTCGATCTATCGATCCACATGCTGCGTGTCACGACCCAAAAGGCACGGCTGGAAAACCTGGATATTCAGGGCATCCAAGCGAATGTCGTGGAATTGGATT
>JBEKGL010000099.1:0-9507 GCA_050012815.1 Thermoguttaceae bacterium | reverse complement strand
AGGGCCTGGGCCAGACCGATCCGCCGGGTCATGCCTTTGGAATACTCTTTCAACTGCCGGCGTTTTGCCCATTCCAGGCCCACCATTTCGATCAAGTCGGCCACACGCTGCCGGCGCACGGCCCGGGGCATGTCGAACAGCCGCCCGTAAAAATCCAGCGTCTCCTCGGCGTTAAGGAACTTATAAAGATACGATTCCTCGGGCAAATAACCGATGCGCTCGTTTTTCCTCACGTCGGTGGCGTCTTTGCCAAAGACCAATGCCTGACCGCTGGTGGGAAACAACAATCCCAAGATCAATTTGATGGTGGTGGTTTTGCCCGATCCGTTGGGACCTAAAAGTCCGAAAATCTCCCCTCGACGAATCTCCAGGTCCAATGCCTTTAAGGCCCTGACTTTTTGACGCCCCCAAAAGTCCCGATAAACCTTGGTAAGATTCCGAGTTTCAACAATAACATCTGACTGCATGAAAAACCTCGATTGCGGCGGGCCGGTCGACCGCTTGCCCGGTTGACAAGAAATCCTAATTTACAAGGATTACTCAATTATTGTTACGCCCTCGATAAATACATAGTTCATCCTTTGATGAACAACTATTAAACACCTCACTATAGGGTAGTTTGAGCGGTATTGCAAGGCATCGGCGTCCCCTTCTCTCGCAGGGTGATATAACTAATCCGCAGGGTAGGTTATGGGAAAAACCGCCCATCGACCATAATATGATTATTCGCATCTATTGGAGATTAATAAAAAACATGGCCCAAACGGAAAATCCCGCCCCAACTTCGACCCAGTATCAATGGGCCATGAAATTCCTTGACCAGCGCGTCGATTTTGAACGCTTCCGGGTCATGCCCAGCCCGCAACTGGAGTTCAAACTCGACCGGATGCGGGCGCTATTGGACCGGTTGGGAAATCCACAGGACAAACTGCCCGTCATCCACGTGGCTGGAACCAAGGGCAAGGGCTCGACCTCGGCCATGATTGCCGCCGTGCTCCGCGCCGCCGGATACCGGACCGGACTATTTACCTCGCCGCACCTGGAAAGAGTGGAAGAACGCATCGCCGTCGACGGCCAACCTTGCTCGGCCGACGAATTCGCCGCACTGGTTGCCGCCATTCGGCCGACGGTCGAAGCCCTGGATCGCGAGGCTAATGCCGGTGCATCGGACGATCACGGCCCGACGTATTTCGAAATCATCACCGCCATGGCCCTGCTGCACTTTGTGCGTCGAGAAGTCAAAGCCGCCGTGCTGGAAGTCGGGTTGGGCGGACGGTTGGATTCGACCAATGTCTGCCGGCCTTGCGTTTCGGTCATCACCAGCATCAGTTTCGACCACGTTCAGCAGTTGGGCGACACCTTGGAGTCCATCGCCCGGGAAAAGGGCGGCATCATCAAGCCGGGCGTGCCGGTCGTTAGCGGCGTAACGGCCGATGAACCGCGCAGGGCTATCCGCCGAATCGCCCGCGATTGCGGTTGCCGGCTGGTGGAATTAGACGAAGATTTTCGCTTTGATTATCATCCTCCCCTGAACCTGGAAAAGCAGCCGGTTCTGGGAACCATGAATTTTTATGCGGTATCAAACAACATGTCCCCTCTCCCTCCGGGAAATGTCCAGGGTGAAGGTAAAATGTCCCTTCTCCCGACCAACCTTCGGTCGGTGCCCGGAGAGGGCCAGGGTGAGGGCGGATCAAATACATCTTCCACCGACATCTTGCCAGCCAGAACGAACAATCTGGAATATAAAAACTTACTGCTGGCCCTGTTAGGCCGGCATCAAGCCGCCAACGCCGCCGTGGCCTTGGCAACAATTCATGAGTTGAACCGGCAGGGTTGGAATATCCCGGCAGAGTCGATCCGTCAAGGATTAGCTACGGTTCAATGGCCGGCACGCATGGAAATCCTATCCCGGCGGCCCGTGGTGATCTTAGACTCGGCCCACAACACGGCATCCATCGCCGCATTGATGGAAGTGCTAAACGAGAGTTTTTCCGTCTCGCGCCGCCTGCTTCTTTTCGCCGCCACTCGGGAAAAAGATTATCAAGAGATGTTAAAACTTCTCTTGGCCGGCGTCACCTTTTCCGAAATTGTCTTTACCCAATACAGCGCCAATCCCCGTGCCCTGCCGCCTGCCGAACTGGAATCCGTCGCCTTCCAACTTACCGGGCGCCATTATCCCATATACTCCAATCCAACTGACGCCTGGAACCATCTCCGCCAACCGGCCGCTCCCGACGATCTTATCTGCATTACCGGCTCATTCTTCCTGGCCGGCGAAATGCGCCGCTTAATGAATGTCCCTATGCAGGGCGCGTGAAACGCGCCATCGCACGATTCTAAGAACAACGAAGATGTGTTTTCCGGTCAAAGACTTAACGCACATTTCTCACGGAAGTGTGCCACTGCTTGCAAGCAGTGTTGACGTAAGTCAGCAATTCAGCACTGCTTGCAAGCAAGCAGTGGCACATACTGGTGTAAAATGTGGATTATGTGTACGAAGCCGTTTGGCCGGCTTTTGAAACGGATGCGCGGCAGCGGCGGCGAAGATCGGCAAAGATCCAAGTCAAGTACACGTTGCCGCCCAATGAGACAAACAAGCCCAGCGACACCAGGATCAAGGGCATCCAGGGTTTGGCCGGTTCCTCATTTTTTGCCTGGGATTGGTTTTGCGGGCCTGCCTCGGACTTGGCGGACCCATCGGCCGGTTCAATATAGGCGGCGGAACCAGCGGTCAGGGGTTTTACGGCCGAATCGGGCATAAGCGTGCGGGGCAACGGGGATTTCTGATGCGGATTGATCCGCGGCGGTTTTTCCGTGCCCAAGATGATTTTGTACGAGCGCACGTCGCCTGCGCCAGGCAGGACGTCGCTCTGGATCGGTTCGCCGGATTTTAAGGCTTCCAGAGATTGAGGGTCGAGTTGGATTATGTATTCCGTCCCCCCCTCCTGCAAAGGCTGCCAGCCGACATTGATTCCGACAATTACCGCGGATAAACACAGGACATGGGCGAACATGGCAAAATCCTCCAACTCCTTATCTTCCAATTCCTTTTATGTTAGCTTGTCGGATGCGGGTGAGTAAAGTGGGGCTTACGGCCCGAGGAACATGAATTGATAAGACGATCCCATGAATAGAGCCTTGTGGCGAAAAGCGTTATCGGATATGTGGGTGCAGTTGCTCGTCAGCAGTCTGTTTCTGGCCGGGTTTAGCTGGCTTTTTTTGTGGATATTAAGCTTGTTCAAGGCTGATTTTGGCGTCGCACTGCTTAAGGCAATGCCGGGATTTATGCAACGGATGCTGGGCTTTCCAATACCGGACCTGGTCACGCCAACGGGCTGGATCAGCATTATCTTTGTGCATATAGTGATCCTCCTGGTTTGCGGAGGCTGGGCGGTGGGACGCGGATCAGATCCAATCTGCGGCGAGATCGGCCGCGGCACCATGGACCTGCTGGTCACACTGCCGGTATGGCGACTGACTTTAATTGTAATTCCCGCCGTTGCGGCGACTTTGGGGGCGGCCTTGCTGGCGGCTTCTATAATGCTGGGAATTGCCCTGGGACTGAATACAGTGGTAATTCACAAAGAAGTCTCGCTGGTACAGTTCACTCCCGGTGCTATCAATTTGTTTTCCATGATATTTTGCCTGACGGGGATAACCACCTTGCTGTCGTCGATCAGTCACGATCGCTGGAGGACGATTGCCATGGCGGTGGGGCTTTATCTTGTTTCATTGATTATCGAGACTATCTGCCGGGTCTGGCCCGCCGGCGCGTGGCTCCATTATTGCAATTTTTTATGCACATTTAAGCCTCAAGAATTGATCGTTCTCCGGGATAATTCCCTTTGTACACAAGTAATCTACAATGCAGTGCTCCTGGGAATAGGCCTGCTTAGTTACGCGGCCGGAACGCTGATCTTTTCCCGCCGCGACGTTCCGACGGCAAGATGAGCGTTTTAACCCACATTTCTCCCCAGACCGGTACGTTTTAAAAAAAGTGTGCCACTGCTTGCAAGCATGTAGTGTAGACGTAATACGCATTCCAACTGAAAAATGCGCGCGGTGCTATAGCGCGATGGGGAAAAATTGGTAGGAATAGCATCTTTCCTTGAAGATCACACAGATAATCACGGAGGAGATGCCATGCACGTGGAGCCTCATTGAAGTCAAGAAGAACTGTTACGACGCATTCGTACATGCAACGACCATCGAGAACCTGTGGCATTACATGCGCAGCCACCATTGGTCTAATCGGAATTATGACTATGACGCCTTAGCCGACGCGGCCATCGATTCCTGGCAACGTGTGGCCCTCAAAAACGATATGGTCCAATCCATCTGTCATGCCGCATACCTCGAAAGCGCACTTATTGGTTAGAATACGTATAACCCATGTGGTTGCTACAAACACAAGCAAGCAGTGGCACACTTTTTTTAAAACGTACCGGTCTGAAGAGAAATGTGGTTTAGAGGCTTCACCGCTTCCGCGCCATCACCACAAAACTGTCCGGGCGGCCGGCAAGCAGACAGCATCGGGAAAGGATGCTGCTGGGAAGGCGGAACTTCAACAAGCCCAAGGGCGGCGATATTGCGCCGCGTCGGCTTGCCAGTCTGACCGATTGCCGCAGCCAATAACTATGCCGCGCCATTTGCATCGCCTCGAATTCAAAGCCCGCGCGATCCAGCATTTTTCTTAGCGTCGCCGGTGTAAAGTGCGTCAGATGCCTGGGCAAGTCGAGTCCGAACCAGGCCGATCCGAACCAACGGAAAGGCATGCCTTCGATATTCGGCACGGCAACCAGCACTTTTCCACCCGGGGCCAGCAAATTGCGGACTTCGCCGAGCACTTCCAGGGGCCGATGCACGTGCTCCAAGGCGTGCCAAAACGTGACCAGATCGAAACTTCCCGGCGGAAAAACCGGATGCGGCAGGGTGCCGGCAAAGGCGGGCAGTTTTAATTCGTCCCGCACGTATCGCACCACTTTCTCCGAGCAATCCAAGCCTACCGCCTGCCAACCGCGGTTGTGCATGCGTTGCAAAAACAAGCCCGTGCCGCAGCCGAAATCGAGCAAACGGCATTCGCCCACCGGATCGATCTCGCCGCGTTCCCAATTGGATTGTTTTTTAAATATAATCCCCCGACGTTTATTCCAGGCCCCCGGATTTTTCGGCAAGGCCGCTGCGGGCTGGTGCGGGGCATAGTCGTCGTAATAGAACCGCCCGATTTCGGACGCATCAGGCCGCGGATTGGTATAACACAAGTCGCAATCGAGGCAGCGGACTACGCTAAAACAAGGGCGAGGCGGCGGAGCATCCCAATCCGACGCCGCCACAAGCAACGATCTCCGATTGCTTCCGCACAACGGGCAATCCGTGGACTCCAATTCGATCCGCGAGTTGTCATTCGCGCTCGTCGGCCGGCATAAACTCGGCCCGCGGCTATCGAGTTTCAGATTGCCAAAGCCGCTTTGGGACGGAAGTAATTCAAAAATTGATGACATTTTAACCATTTGCAAATTATATGAAATAATGGTCTGGATTGCGGCGGTTATTGGGACTTCGGGACAGCAAACGGCTAATGAGACTAAGGTAATGAATATCGTTTTTTTCTCCTCAGAGCCGGGCCGTGTCGGGTGCGGAATTACCGGGGCGACACGGCCCGGCTCTGACTTTTTATGCGACATTCTTTTTGAAACTCAATAACAATATTAGAAAAAATGCTCTAAGCCGCATCGGCCCTGTTCTCGTTGTCCGACTGATAATACTCCTCATCATCATCTGCATCATTTTCACTTGAGGATGGATCGTGATCCGCCTCGGACTCTTTTTTATCCGTGTTTTCCGAGGGATCGAAAAAGTCGGCGTCGAACACGCCCTGGGTTTTGGCCTTGGGCTTGATGATCCGCGCCGGTCTGAGTTTTGTCGCCGGTTTTTCGAGCGGCGGCCTCCGATCGGCCGGCTCGGGCGGCAATTCCGCTTCCTCGGCAAGAGCTTTAAGTTTGTGTGCGGTTCTCCCCCTGTTATTGGCTCGATTTCGGGGACGCTTCACTTCGCTTTCCGCTTTTTCCTCGATAACTTCAAAAGTAATCAGCGTGCGGCCGGTCGCGGCCTCACCCGGCATGTGTCCGACCGGCACGCCAAGCGACGCAAATATATTTGAAATATGCCGATGGCAGGTAAATACCAGGAGTTGGTGCCCGGCGGCGGCAAAGTCGCGCAATACGGCGGCGGCCGCGGCCGCACGGTCGGCGTCGAAATTCACAAGCACGTCGTCGAGCACCAGCGGCAATGCCGCCCCGCGCTTGGCATAATCGGCGGCCAGGGCCATGCGCAGACTGAGAAATAACTGCTCGCGCGTGCCGCGGCTGAGATTTTCCACTGGCAAGGGCCGGCCTTCGGCGTCGTCCACGCGGAGCACATTCTCGCCCAGCGGCGTCCATACCCGGCGGTACCGACCCTGGGTCAAGCGATGAAGGTATCCTGATGCCTCTTGGAGCGTTTCGGGCTGGCGCTGGCTTTCATAACTCGAACGGATTTGATCTAAAATTTCCCACGCCGCCGCCAAAACCTGCCAGCGATCAATCGCCTGTTCCAGACGTTTTTCGATCATGGCCAATTCCAGTTGTTTGCCGGGCAATTGACGGTCGGAGACCAGGTTTTGCATATTGGCGGTCAGTTCCCCGCGTTTTTCCATGCACCGGCCGATTTGATCCTCCACGACGGCGTGCCGCTCTTTCAACGCCATGCTCCGGGCCGCGCATTCACCGGCGGTTTCCTCCTCTATTTGCCGGCGAACGGACTGTTCGGAACACTGATTGCCTATCGCCGCGGCGATCTCTTCGTCGAGCGTATTTCGCTCCCTGAGCAATGTTTCCGCGCGGGCGTGTTGCAAGGCCCGACGGCGAAAATCCGTTTCATCTTCAGCCCCGGCCTGGAAAAACAATTCGCGGCGGCGGTGTTTAAAAAGACTCACTGCCTCTTCGTGCTTCGCGCGGCGGAGGCGCAAACGCCGAATCCGCCTATGAATGGTTTCGCGTTTGTTTACGTCGGCTTTTTGCCGGTCCAATGCCGCGCCGAGTTGTTTGAAATGTTCCATCGCGTCCGTGCCGTCCAGGGCCGCTCCGGCATCGGAGGCCGTTTGCGCGATCCGCGACGCGAGCAAATCCCACTGCCGGCGATGGCGCTGCACCTCTTCGCGGCGCTCGCTTAATCGACGCTGCGATTCGGCCAAATGCCGCCATTGCCCGAACAACCGCCGCGCCTGCCGGACGGAAAGGCCGCTTGGCAGTCCCAAAGCGGTTAATGCCTCGCGCCAACTGCGCCGGGCCGATTTGTGCTCTTGTTTCGCCTGTGCCAGGCGAGTGCCGGCCGCGATTGACTGCTGCCGGGCGGAATTTCGCCGAGTTTCCAGGGGCACCAATTCCTCGAGCGCGGCCAAATCTTTTTCGGCGGCCTCCAATCGGCTGACCATCGGGCCGCCGCCGCGGGGAAGCCGGGCATCCAACTGTTCCCGTTCGCTTTTCGCCTGCTCCTGCTGCGACTGAAGAATGATCAACTGTTTTTGACAGGAATCCAAGCGAGAGGCGCGTGATTTTTCCAATAGATATTTTCCCGACACAGCCGCCCCGCCGCCGACCAATCCCAAAACGGCCAAAACCCAACCCATCGAGCCGGTGATCGAGGCGGGCATGAATAGGCCGGCCAGAATCAGCGCCATTCCCAAAATAAACGCCGCCCCCAATCCGACCAAAACGCCGACCGGCAAAAGTTGACTCTCGACGAGCCGGCGGCTTTGTTCCTCCACTTCGCTCTGGTGCCGTGAGAGTTGATCGAGCCGTTCGTCGATTTGCACTCTGCGGCGATACTGCGCCACCAGGTTTCCGCGGCGATCCATTGACTCGCCCAGATCGTGCTCCCCACGGGCGCTGAGCGCTGTCTCGATTTGTTGGGTAAGCGATTCGGCCGTTTTGTCGGCCTCGTTTAGTTCGCGTTTCGCCTGCTTCAGTTCATCGCGGCAGCGCCGCAACGCCCCGGCCGGCAAGCGCAACGTAGCAAGCGAGCGCGTGGAAATGATCGGCATCGTCTTGCTTGCCATATCCTCGTCCAAGCCCAGAGGCTGCCACTGAGCGGTTAGTTCATTTTGTAAATCGGCAATTTCGGCATCCAATTCGCCAATCCGCGTTTTGAGCGATACGAACCACGATTCCTGTTCCAGCAAGGCTTCGATCCGCGCGGCTTGCGAGTGCAAGGATTCGTTGATTTTCAAGTCCGAGGCTTCAGCCGCAAATGCTTCTTGCCGCGTTTGCAGTTGTTCAATTCGCTGTTGATGTTTATTCAGCCGGGCGTTCAGGGCGTCGAGGCGTTCGATTTCGCCTTCCGGAACCGGCGGAAGCGGTCCCAAGGCGGCCAATTGGTCCCGGACGGCTTTGCGCTGCAACCAGCGGTCGCGCAACGCCAGGGCAAGCTCCGCCGCGCGGAGTTGCAGTTGGGCCTGATTTTTTTCTTCTTCGAGCCGGACAAGATCGCCGTCGATTTGGCCGCGTTCCGCGGCAAGTTGACCGAAGCGGCGCGTGAGACTGCCGAGTTCCTCGATTTCCGACCGCAGCTTTTCACGCTGGGCCCAAAGCTGGGTGACTTGCGAGGATTTTCCGCCGGAGTCCAGAATCCGGTTCCGCGAGGCTTCCAATTCCCGCATTACTTCGACCAGCGAAATGCGGTCCAACCCGGCGGTCAAATTGTAGAGCAATTCGGCCGCCTGGGTCTTGCCCAGCGTGGCCAGTTCCTGCATTTCGCACAGTTCCACGGCGAAGACGTTATTGAAAATCGCCTCGTCGATATTCGCAAGCAGCAGTTTGACAATATGTTCACCTTGGCGGGTTCCGTCCGGGGCGGTAAGCACGACCTCCTCGGTGCCGGAATCGTCGGCTGGAAGATGTCGTGCGATTTCGAATCGGCCGGGCTGACCCGTCACATCGATAATTCCGCCCGGAGTGCCGCCGTGAACTGGAGGGAAATACCGCCGCCGCGTCGATGAAAACCCATAGAGCATAGAGCGGATGAATTGCAAGAGGGTGGTTTTGCCCGCCTCGTTCGCGCCGTAAATCACGCTCAAAGAGTCCGAAATCCGCTCGATCCGCAGCCCGGTCCATACGCCGTAACCGTCGATTTCCAGGGCGTTTATCTTCATGATTGGACCTCCTCGTTTTCATCCGCGTCGCCCGAGAGCAGGGCCGCGCCCAACAGGGCCGCCTCGTTTAACACCCGCCCGCGGACGTTTTTATCGGCCAATCGCACAATAGCGCCCAGCGAACCGGCTTGATGCGCCTCGGAGATATAGGTCTCCAATCCCAAGGGCTCGTCGGAATTCATCTGCAAGCGGCGGATTTCGCGGAGAAAGTCGCCGCGAATGGTTTCCTGCTCGTACCACTCCTCGGGAAAGCGATCCGCCGGCTCGACCTCGATCGACAGACTCCAGGCTGAAGGCGAGCCGAAACCGTAGTCTGCCCG
>JBEKGL010000098.1:0-9577 GCA_050012815.1 Thermoguttaceae bacterium | reverse complement strand
CCCGGGGCGGAAATCCGCTGAAGATCGTGTCCGCGCGAAGCCTGCAAAGCATGTTGTGCCGTTTGCTGGCCTATTTGCCCCGCTTGGGCCTGGTGTGCGAAACCGCGCAACTGTTGGAGACCATCCAGGGCATGGAGTTCGAGCATCCCCAAGGCCCGGGCGCGATTACCGAGTTCGACCGCGTTTTCCAGATCGGCTGCAAATCCATCGTGCGTTCGCTGGTCGTGTCTTCGCCCGACTGGTCGCCGCCGCGCGACGGCGCCGGTAAACAATTCGCCGACAACGAGCTTATCGCCCTGTTGGAACAGACCGCCGAAATCCTGCTGCGCTGCTGGCTTGCGCACAGCCGGGGCGTGAGGCTTTCGGTGCTGGAATCCGTGAGCGATGAAAGACAGTGGACCCGCCTGCAAAAATTCATCCAAAAATACGGCGGCGACCTGTTTACCCAGCATTTCATGAATTTGGGAAATCTCCGCGCGATTTTACTGGCCGGGGTGGATGCGTATCTGGACTGGATCGGCGAAATGCCCGAGGACGAGGCGCCGCCGCGCCTGTTGGACGATTTGGGCGGGCCGTTGGATCGGGCCGAGGCCGTCCGCTGGCTCGGCACGGCCGTCGAGGCCGTCGTGGAAAACTATCCCGAGTACGTGGATTACAATAGCATCACCACTCAATCCGACCGCGGCGACATGCTTTACACGCTTCTGGACTTTCTTCGCCTGCGGGCGGGCTACGACCGCGTGGCCTGGAATCTGCGCCCCATACTGCTTATGCATGAGGTGCTGGTGCGGTGCGGGCGCGATCGCTCGGCCGAAATCTGGCGCAAGGCCGTGGCCGAGCGGACCGGCGATATCGCCGAGGATTGTCTGCGCCGGCTGCGGAACTTGAACAAAAAATACGGCATGAAATTGCCCAGCATCGCCGAGCGCCTGGAAGAAAAGTTTATCCGGCCGCTGCAAGTGGACCGGCTCTGCGCAATGGTCCGGCCGGCGATGGAGGAGCTTCGCGACGGGCGCGATCAAAAAACTTTCCCGCAGTTGGAAAAACTCGTGGGCGAATTCACCCGCAAGATAGCCGGCGCCGGTTTTGAAACGCCCGATTGGCTCGCCGATCTGGAAGACGAAGTCGAACAGGTGCAAGCCCCGCTGATCGAAGACGATTTCCCCGATCCGTATCTGAACCTGCCCGAAATCCACCTTACCCTGGACGAAGCCCGCCGCCAGGTCCGCCGCATGGCACGGGAGACGTAGGCTGTAGGCTGGAGGCTATAGGTTATTCCTCGTTCCCAGACTCCGCCTGGGAAAGAGAGAACGTTTATTCCCCAATCGCACCGAAGCGTGACCACTGCTTGGCCGGCCAATAGATGTATTCGGCCTTGCCGAGGATGTCGCCCAATGGGACGAAACTGAAACGCCGGCTATCGAGGGAATGATTGCGGTTATCGCCCATGACGAAACAATGTCCTTCGGGGACTTTTGTTTCGGGGTAAGAAGCTATATTCGCCGCGTCGTCTGACATTTGAATTCCATAGGCGACCTCGCCGTTGGTTTCCAGGGTTATTTCGCCGGCGCTGTTTTCAACCGGTGGCCGGTCAGAAGCGTGGATCGGCTGATGGTCCATTTTTCGGTTGTTGACGAAGACTTCTTTTCCATCGATCTTGACTGTATCACCCGGCAGGCCGATCACGCGCTTGACGTATCGCAAATTGCGGTTATCGGGCGCGATGAATACGATGATATCGCCCCGATGCGGCAGTTTCCGTTGAAAATACTTGTTGACCAGAAACCGGTCTCCCATAAGCAGCGTGGGACTCATGCTCTCGGCAGGACAGTAAAAAGCCTCGAAAATGTTCGCGCGAATATACATGGCAATCGTGACGGGGTAGACGATGCCCGCGATAACAAACAGGACATACACGATGCCGCGATTGTAATCTTTTAATTCATAATGTTCGCCGCTCTTCCGGGCCAGCCGGAAACTGTCGATGATTGCATAAAGATACACGGCCACAACGAACAAGCAAGGCAAGATAAGCCCGGGCAAAATGGCGCTTGGATTTTTGGAAAACGCTGCGGCCGCGGCAAAGGGCGCGGGCAGCAGCGAGTTAAAGAACAAGGCAAGGCCGGTCGTGAACCTTCCGCAATAGATATGTCCCAGTCCCGTGCAAAAAAGGGAGAGGAATACGGCCTTCGATGGTTTTCGTTTTGTGCAAGCAAGATCTGACATGACATCGCCGCCTTTCTTTATCACTGTGGAATAAATATCGCTAGTATGCTGCCGACTCGTATCATCCAAACCGCGATGGCCGCCGAACAGATGGCTGCTCGAATGACCTTCGAACGCAGGGCAGCCGCCGCCGATTTTTGCAACAATAACACCCAAGTTTGCTGCCGGGTTTGGCGAATTGGCGCCATTACGCGGTCAGCGAAGTCGCCGGGCACTTCGACTTTTGCCCGTTGTTTTTTCCAGGACTCGTATTGTTTATCATGTCCCATTAGCATTGCTCCGGGGCGCTTTGAAGTAGGGATCGGAGTTTATCCTTTGCCCTGCTGATTCGCGACTTGACGGTTCCCAGAGGCACCCTTTCTATCTGAGAAATTTCTTCGTGAGACAACTCCTGAATTTCCGCCAGGACAAAGGCGATTTTTTGCTCAAAGGGCAATCCATCCAAGGCCTGATCGAGTTGGGCAAAAAACTCCGCTTCGATCAACGAGTCTCTCGGTTCTCTTAAGTCGACGACCGGCGGCAAGGCTTGCATCGTCAGCGGTTGTTGTTTTTTCAGCCTGTTAAGGCATTTGTTGCGGGCAATCCTGAACAACCAGGTGGAGAACTTTCCTTCGCGGGAATTATAGGAACCAAGGTGCAGGTAAGCCGCCAGAAAGGTCTCCTGGGCAAGGTCGTCGCGATCGTTCACATTCCGCACAAGATTGCCCAACATGCAAAAAAGCGGTCCTTGATAGCGTTCGACTAATAAACAAAAGGCATCGACCTCACCACCCAAAATCCGCTGGATTGTCCCGAGATCGTCGTTCATGTCAAAGGCCTTGGGGCGTCCTTATTATCTTATATATTCTTATACAACCAACTCAAGAAATAGTTCCCAAGATTTTTTGGGGAAATCCTCCCGGCACGAGTGCCTGGGCTATCGAGTCTCAGAAAAAGAATGTCGCATGAAAAGTCAGAGCCGGGGCGTGTCGCCCCGGTCATTCCGGGCCGACACGGCCCGGCTCTGATGGTACAACACGACATTCATTTCCTAATACTCAATCAACGTTAAATGGGGATGCCGTCGGACACAGAGCGACCGGGACTTGCGTTCCCACGCGGAGCGTGGGAACGAGATATTCCCTGTTCACTGCCCACCGTCCACTGCCTGCTTTTTTAATCGCTGACTTCGCGGATCAAAGGTTCCATGATCTTTGTGTTGCGGTCGATGGAGAGCACGATGGTGCGTTGTTCCGCGCCGTTGGGGCTGCTGGCGACCACAGGCAGGATGTGGCGTCGTTCGGGCAGATTGAACCTGACGGCGAAGGTGCCGTCGCTGCGCAATCGCACCGGCTCACCGTGAAAAGTCACGTGTGCGCCGGGTTCGGTTACACCGTGCACGAGGAGTTCGGCGTCGATTTTGAGTTTGATTTTTCCTTGGCTGTTTGCGCCGGCGGCATCGCCCATGCCGAATGAGGCCGCCATCGGGTCGCCCATGGGCCGCTTGAGGCGTTCTTCAAAAACTTCTTTCAAGTCGCCGCGGTTTTCCGGTTCGCTGTACCCGCCGCTAAGGGCGAAGATGCGTTCGAAATCCTTGGCCACCTCGCACCAGTTTTTATCGAAGGTGTTTTCCTTGCCGGCCGCGGGCGTGGTGACCACGTTGCTCCGGGCAAGGCAGAAAAATCTGCCGCCGGCGGACAGGTAGCCGATTTCCAATTGAAAAGTCTTGGGCGGATCATTTACGTCGATGTACCAATTGTTCACGCCGCCGTGTATTTCAACGTCGCGGACTATTTTTCGGGCGGAAACGATAACGCCGTCGCGAAGCACCTCGAACAGGCGCAGTATCGGACGCGAGGCGTGCCAGTGCTGATTCATCGCCACCCGCGCCCGATCGACGCTCCGCCGATTCAACTCCCAATAGGCATGAAGCCAGAAAGGATCGCGGACCATGACCACCAACCGGTCTTTGGATTGGCTGTAATCGTCGGCATCCGTATTAAAGGAAAGATCCTTGATTTGTGTAAGTTTTTCTTTAATCTTGAGCAGCCGGCCTTCGGTATTATCGCTATGTGATAAGGGTTTGGCTTTGCCGTTTCCAGCCCGTTCCTGGGCGACTCGATTAGAATGTCTTGACCGGGCGTGCTTCAGCAAGGCTTTGACCAACTCATCCTTGCGCATGGCGTGCCAACCCGGCAGTTTTTGCTTTTTAGCCAGATTGGCAAGGTCTCTTACCGTTCGCATCTTCAGATCAGCAGGGGTCATCGGCAATCCTTTTATTACTTAGCTCTATCTAGGCTCCATAAGGGGACACTCCCCAGCCACGCGGGTCCCCACACCTTACCCTTC
Organism: Thermoguttaceae bacterium; assembly: GCA_050012815.1. Lineage (GTDB taxonomy): Bacteria > Planctomycetota > Planctomycetia > Pirellulales > Thermoguttaceae > JBEKIK01. The sequence goes on along the minus strand of JBEKGL010000098.1, from coordinate 5,023 downwards.
CTACGGAAGAGCTTAGTGGCTGGATCGATCAATCGTTAAAACCGCTGTGACAAAAAAACAAATCATAGGCACGCTGCCAGTTAGGTGCCCTAGGTTTGGTAAGCTTCAGTTGGTAATCCAGGTAAAACAGGCTATTCTGGCAGTATTGATTATATCATGAATTGCTTTTTTCGCAATGATTTTCATCAAAAGCAAAGGCGACGATGATGATGACAGATCGTCATAAGTCTTTGACAATAAATTAGTTATGAATCATCAACAGTATAAGAGAAGTAAATTATAACAGCAAAATTGCATTCAAATCTTAAGCTCTGATTATGCTCTGGCAGGGAATGGGAAAGGATAAGATAATGAGCCAATCTTTTGGTCGATTATCACCAATCTGGCTTATTAACTCAGTCTTAATTACCCGGTTTTACCAACACTTTTTCTCCGAACCAGACCGAACCTGCATCGAAATGGATAATTCGCCCGACGACCAGTCCTCTTATGCCAATGCGATGCAATGGGTATCGCGCATCACCTCCATCGTGATAGAGATGGTCTTACCGGGTGTGATCGGGTATTGGATCGATCTGCATTTGGGGACGAAAGTGCTTTTTTTGATCCTCGGTGTGATCTTGGGTTTTGTGGGCGGAATGTGGCAACTGATTAAATTGACGAAACCAAACAACAGCCATTAGAACTATGTGGCAAACTTTGCGCAAACAAAGTATTTTCGTCCGCTCCGTGGCATTGATGATATTTGAGATATTACTATTCGCTGGTATAACACCGTTTTTATGGATTTTTGGTTCGGCAAGTAGTTTTGCCGCTGCGGCAGCGGCTGCGGGATTATGTGCGACAGGAGCGATTTTATCGCTCTGGATTTACCATATTTTTTGTGATCCCAAATTTGCATTGACTGCGCTGTTGCTTGGCATGGCGGTAAATATGGGAGTACCTTTGGTGTTTGGTGTGGCTATCCATCTGTATGGTGGACCACTTTCCGAATCGGGATTCTTGTACTATCTTTTGTTCTTCTATTTGTTAACTTTGGCAATGAAAACCATGTTGACGCTGCCTTTACCACGACAAAGCGATGGCTGATCCTGCAAAAATCGCCGAACACGTTAAAGACGCCGACTTTTTTGAGTTGCCGTTTAAGACCCATATATACATCCCGCAGCCTTTCGAGGCGATGGGATTGAAATTGCACCTGAGCAAGTTCATGGTGCTGGAACTGGTCGCGGCGGTGCTGATGCTCGTGATTTTCATCCCCTTGGCACATCGTATTAGAAAAGGCGATATTCCCCGCGGCCGTTTTTGGAACATGTTCGAGGCCATGCTTTTGTTCGTACGCGATAAAATGGTGCGTCCCGCCATCGGGCATGATGCCGACCGCTTTTTGCCTTTTATTTGGACCTTATTTTTCTTTATCCTGTTTTGCAATCTGCTGGGACTGGTCCCTTGGGCCGGATCGCCGACGGGCGATTTCGCCGTCACAAGCGCGCTGGCCGTTATTGCTTTCGGCACCGTGGTCGGGGCGGGCATGATAAAATTCGGCCCGGTTAAATTCTGGATCGGTTTGTGTCCGCCCATGGAGTTGCCCTGGCCTTTTAAAATCTTCCTCGTGCCGATGATCCTTTTTATAGAAATCCTGGGCTTGTTCATCAGACATCTGATACTTGCCATACGTCTTTTGGCCAACATGTTCGCCGGGCACTTCGTGTTGGCGGTGATTATGGCTTTTATAGCCGATTGCGCCGCCTCGATGCTTTGGTACGGCGTAATGCCGGCCAGTATCCTGGGGGCTACGGCCATTAATATGTTGGAATTGTTCGTGGCTTTTTTACACGCGTATATTTTTTCGTTTTTAACGGCGTTGTTCATCGGCATGGCTATACACCAGCATTAGGGTTGGGTAAACGCAATGCCGCAGGAGAAATTCTTTTTTAGGAGATTATTCCAGTGAACAGTGTATGCAAAATTGTCGCCTTGGGCGTTGTGGCATTGCTGGCATTCGGCATGTTGAACTTGATAATGGGGACCCAAGCCGTCGCCGCCGATGGGGCGTCGGATGCCAAACCGGAAGGCGCTGCCGAGGCAAAATCGGCCGCCCCCGCCGGCCCCCTTACGAATGTCGCTATTTTACAGGGCGCCGCCTTCGGGGCGGGGCTGGTGATCATCGGCGCCGGATACGGAATCGGCAAGATCGGATCCTGCGCAGTGGAGAATATGGCCCGGCAACCCGAAGTGGCCGGCAATATCCAGACGGCCATGATCATCTCCGCCGCCATGATCGAAGGGGCCACCCTATTGGCTTTAATCGTGTTAATTATTGTCAAATAGTTCGCAAAGCCTCGATGTACAAGGCAACAGCATCATGTTAACCCGATTTATCCGCGGATTTTTGCTCACTCTGGCCTTCGTGGCGATTGTTGCGCCGCCTATTAGCGGCAAAATAAAAACCGCCTCCGGCGAGACCACGCATTCCAAGGAAATCGCATCCGCTGAAGACACGGCTGGCATCAATCCGATCCCCATGTCTTGGCAGCAGGTCAAGGGCGATCTGACGATTTGGACCGCCGTCGTCTTCCTGGTGGTTATGGCCATCCTCTGGTATTTCGCCTGGGGACCGCTGGCCGAAGGGCTCGACAAGCGGGAACAGCATATCGCCGATCAGATCGCCCAGGCCAACGAGGCCAATCAAAAGGGCAAGGATTTGCTGGCCGGATATGAAAAAAAGCTGGCCGATGCGCAGGACGAGGTGCGGGCGATCCTGGAAAAAGGCCGCCGCGACGCCGAACAGGTCGGGCGCGCCATGCTCGACAAGGCCAAGGCCGACGCCAAGGCCGAAGGGGAGCGGATGCTCAAACAGATCGACGCCGCCACCACCGGCGCAATCAAGGAACTGGCCGACCGCAGCGCGGCCCTGGCCGTCGAATTGGCCGGCAAAATCGTCCACGCCAGGCTTAATCCCAAGGATCACGCCAAGCTCATCGAGCAGGCCGTGGCCGGGTTCGCCCAGAGCAAAAATATAGTGAGCAAAAATTAGTGGGCAGTGAATAATAAGTAGGATAATTATTGGATGTTATGTAATAAATGTCGCATAAAAAGTTTAGCCCGGGCACTTGTGCCCGGAGTTTTTCTATGTTCCCTGCCAGTCAAATTGACCGAACATCTCCCGGAGCAAGCTCCGGGGCTAAACAATGGATACGACATTATTTACTTGACACTCAATAAACTGACAACTGATAACTGATAACTGAATATGGCCGAATCCCGAGACATTACCGCCGAACATGCCCGGAACGCGGCCCGGATCGAGGCCGACGTGAGCGTCGAGCATATAGCCGAGGTTTACGCCCGGGCTTTTTTGGATGCGGCCGAAGCGGCAAGGCAAACCCAGGCCCTGCTGGCGGAATTCGACTCGCTTGTGGCCGACGTGCTCGACCGCTATCCCAATTTCGAGGCGGTGATCTGCTCGACGATGATATCGCACGATGATATCGCGGCCGTGTTGGATCGCGTGCTGGGCGGCCGGGCATCGCCGCTAATGCTCAACTTTCTCAAGGTCCTCTCGCGGCACGGCCGGCTGGACTGTTTGCGGGCTATTCATCGCCGCGCGCACGCCTTGTACGACATACTGCAAAACCGCGTTAGAGTGCGATTGACCACCGCCGAGCCGCTAAGCGCCGAATTGGCCAGCCGCATCCGCATTGCCCTGCGCGGCAAGCTCGAAGGCGAGCCGGTCCTGGAACTGGAGGCCGATCCCAAGTTGATCGGCGGCGCAGTGCTTCGCCTGGGCGACACCGTATACGACGGCTCGATAGCCAACCAATTGCAAATTCTCCGTCAACAAATGATGGACAGGAGCGCACATGAAATTCAAAGCCGACGAAATCGCTTCCGTAATCCGGCAGGAAATTGAACAGTTCGAATCCCGCATCGACGTCCGCGAAGTCGGCCGAGTGATCGAGGTGGGCGACGGCATCGCCCGGGTTTACGGCCTGTCCGGCGTGATGTCGGGCGAGATGGTCGAATTTCCCGGCGGGGTCATCGGATTGGCCTTCAACCTCGAAGAAAACTCCGTGGGCGTGATTATCCTCGGCGATTACCTGAAAATCAGCGGCGGCGACGAAGTCCGCAGCACCGGGCGACTGCTCTCCGTGCCCGTGGGCGACGGCGTGCTGGGCCGCGTGATCGATCCGCTGGGAAATCCGCTGGACGGCGGCGGGCCGATCATCTCCACCGAGCGCAGGCTGGTGGAATCGGACGCGCCGGGCGTTGCCGGACGCCAGCCGGTAAAGCAGCCCCTGCAAACCGGCATCAAGGCCATCGACTCCATGACTCCCATCGGCCGCGGCCAGCGGGAACTTATCATCGGCGATAGGAAAACCGGCAAAACCGCCATCTGCATCGATACCATCATCAATCAAAAAGGCGCCGGCGTAAAATGCTTTTACGTGGCCATCGGGCAAAAAGAGTCGACCGTGGCCGGGCTGATCGAGGTGCTCCGCAAGTACGGCGCCATGGACTATACCACGGTGATCATGGCCGGTGCCAGCGATCCGGCCCCGCTGCAATACATCGCCCCATACGCCGGCTGCTCAATGGCCGAGTATTTTACATACAAGGGCGGCGATACGCTGGTGATTTACGACGATCTATCGAAGCAGGCCCAGGCATATCGGCAATTGTCGCTTTTGATGCGCCGCCCGCCCGGTCGCGAGGCATACCCGGGCGATATCTTCTATTGCCACAGCCGGCTCTTGGAACGCGCCGCCAAACTCAGCGACAAACTGGGCGGCGGATCGCTTACGGCCCTGCCCATCGTGGAAACGCTCGAGGGCGAGGTGTCGGCCTACATTCCCACCAACGTGATCTCCATCACCGACGGGCAGATTTATCTCCAGCCCGACCTGTTCTTCGCCGGCCAGCGCCCGGCCATGAACGTGGGCATATCGGTTTCTCGCGTGGGCGGGGCGGCCCAAGTGCCGGCCATGAAAAAAGTGGCCGGCGGCCTGCGCCTCGATCTGGC
>JBEKGL010000097.1:0-9616 GCA_050012815.1 Thermoguttaceae bacterium | reverse complement strand
CATTGTTCTTTAGCTTTGTGGCCAGGATAACGGGGATGGCGATCGAGGTGTCTCTATCGACAGTGCCGTGGCGGATCCGCCAGTGCTTGGCGGTGGCGGTCCCTTCCGTGCCGATGTAATTCATGGGGTTCATCAACTTCACAATAGCCGTATCGGCAAGCGAGCCACCTGCAGCATCATGTTCCTTGCCGAACTGGGTAAAGTGCTGAGCGTCAATGGCCGCAGTGCCAAACAGGCTGTTCTCGGGGGTGCGCAAGTCCAAACCGTCGAAGGCTGAAGGAGGCTTCATCCTCGTGGCGTAACGCACGTATTGGTCGAAGTCGATGTCTGTGACGGCTCCGTCTTTGATTGTTATCCAAGTCAAAGCAGACAAATCTTTGCCGCCGTCCATGGCTTTTTGTGCCGATGCAATCACAAATGACTTGACATAGTCTTTGAATATCCCGTTGCCGTTCGCATCCAGAGTTAACACAATCCCGTCGGTGTTTTTCAGTCCCAGACCATTCAGGTACGCGGGGAACATCGCTTTTAGCTTGTCAGAGGCTGCAATCTGATCCCCTGTCAGTGTGCCCGGACCCTTGGGGCCTTGCATGCGTCTATCAGTCGTTCTGAAATTTCCCGTTGTTTTGCTATCGTTAGCGCAGTTGAACAGCCACTCATATGCCGTATCGGCGTTATCCAAATTCGTAATCGGGCAGTAACAAGAAGCAGCGAAGATGTCGTCGCGCGCATCGGCCGCGCCGAGGGCCTTGAGATATGGCTCATAATCGGGATTGTTGCCGGTAGCGCCTAGTAGCGCGGATAGCGCGCCGCCCGCGCTGGTGCCGTTCGAGATAATTTTCTCGGCGTCGCCCGGCATACGTTTGTGGTTGAATCGCAGGAAGCGGACGGCGGCCTTCAGATCGACAATGCAGGCGGGCGTCTTGCCGTTGTATTGGCCTTTTTCGTCCTTGGTCGTGCGTCCGCGTGCGCCGGGCGAGGCCACGACATAGCCTTTCGACAATGCAATAAGCGCGGCGCCGGATCGACCACCGCCCGGGCCCGAGCCAATGCTTCCGGGTCTGCCGGGCATGTACCCGCCGACCATAATCGGAAAGAAGATGGGGGCAGTCTCGGCGGTATAGTTGCCGATGGACTTGCCCTCAAAATACTCCGCAGGAATGTAAATATTTATACACTCAAACTTCGGATCGACCGGATGCTGCACGTAGACAATATTTTCAAAGACCCGGCAGCGGATGGTTTGACCATTGAGCGTAAAACTCTTCTGAGTGTATTTATCGGCGTCAAGCGTCAAGCTGTAGGCGGTATTGTCCTGCTGTCGAGCGGCGGGCAACGCCTTTGGCGCTGTGTCCGCGGATACGGCAACCGAGGGCGTTATCAGGAGCGTTAACATTAAAATAGGTGTCAGCCGACTTTTCATTTCATTATCCTTTCTCTCGAAAGATTTGCATCGAATGTTAGTTTTTGTTCGGATTGGAATGTATATTGAAACCGGTAATAGCACCAATCCAGTCGATAAATCCTTCAGGATCTTCATCTACGCAATGTCCCGCGTCCCAGTACAACCAAGTATTCACATCCTTGCCGCGATTCTCAAGACCTGCGGTCAGATTGGTAATTACCGTTAGTGAATTGCCGCTTTCGCCGCCACCCTGCCGGAGCCACCAATATTTAGCGCAACCGGCATTGTTTTGGCCGATGAAGTACATCGGATTCATCAGGTTCACCAATGTTTTCATGTCGCCGTCAACGACGGCGTTTTTATTGCCGCTGGTTTGCCTCAGACTAAAGTCGGTATAATGTCTGGCCTCGATAGTCTTGTTGCCGAACAGGGAAGGCTCAGGAGTCTTCAGGTTAAAATCGTCGAAAGCAGGTAATCCTTTCATCCTGCCGATGTAGGCAAGGTAATCCGCGAAACTAAACGAAGCCGAACGATCAGTCCATGTAATCCACTTGTTATTCGATAAATACGCTTTCCGTTTTTCATCAGGCAGACTGTTTAGAAATTTATTTGCGGACGGAAGCAGATAGTATTTTAACAGGTATTTGTCGTAATTATCCCCCGTAATGGTTCCAAAACCGTCTTTGCCTTGAAGGTTCAGAGATGCCTGATGCTCGACAAACAAGGCTTTCAGTTGTTTTGAAAGGTCCTGGTCCACGATAGTCCCCGATCTTTTGGCCGGCGCAAGTCCATACATCCATTCATACGCCATGTCCGCATGTTCCAGGTCCATAACCGGAGAAAAGCAGCCGGCGGCATATACACTGTCATCCGCATCGGCAGCGCCAATCTCTTTAAGATATGTGTCATACATATTGCTGTTGCCCGAAGCGCCGATAAGCGCCGATAGTCCGCCGCCTGCGCTGCAGCCGGATGAAATAATCCAATCGACGTTCCCGGGAATAATGCCTTTATTGTGTCGTATATAACGTATGGCAGCCTTCAGATCGACAATTGCGGCAGGGGCTTTGCCATAATAGGTTCCGTATGTCGCCTTGTTGTCGCGACCGCGGCATCCAGGCGACACTACTACATAACCTGCCGCCAGCGCCAAGTCTTCCTTGCTGCCGATGCTTTCATTTCTGCGCGGGAAACCACCCCGATCGCTTTGTGCGTTATTGACCGACATATACCCTCCAACGCTATTGGCAAATAGTATTGGAGCATTTTGTGTGTTCACGTCTACATCATTAATCTTAACGGGAACACAAACATTCAGGCTCTGATAATTTACATCGACGGGTTTGGACACGTAGGGAATGTGCGTATACGATCGATAAGCGACTACTTTTACTCCGGCGGGCGTTTTAACCTTTTTGGTTTTAACCGCATAGTTTTCCTTGGGAAACGATAAAGGATCATTACTCTGGGCTTTTGCCGGTATCGATGAAAGGCAAAACGCAATAATAAATACCAATGAAATTGTTTTTTTCATTAAAAAATCTCTTTTAGGGTTGTTTAATAACCTAATTTATGTAAGATTCCTTGGTATTAGCCGCAGAATAGGTATTAAACTCCGAAAATGCACTTGGGTATCTCGTCATCCTTGCGGTCGAGCATGGACTTGTCAAGCTCCAGCAGACTGATAGCGAGGACAATGCGGCTTTGTCTTGATAGGACTTTCGTTCGAACTCTATATTCGAAACGCAAAAACCCCCGGCAGCCGCGCTAGGCGACCCGGGGGTTCTGAAGTGGCGGGGACAGGATTTGAACCTGCGACCTCGAGGTTATGAGCCTCGCGAGCTACCGGACTGCTCCACCCCGCGGCATATATATCTATTATAACGGCAATTATACAACCGAGTCTTGCAGTTTATCATATTTTCATTCTCTGTCGAGGGCTATTATCCAATCTATTGGCCAAAGTCGTATCTGTTGCCAATATCCCCGAACGGGGGGCGAAAAAATTGTGCTTGTTCTGATAGGGGCCGGAGGTCAAAGGTCAGGGGCCGGGGGTCAGCGGTCAAGGGCCGGAGGTCCGAAAAGAAACGAACCGTTTACGCCAAATCCTGAACCCTGAACCCTGCCCGCTGAACCCTTAACCCTGCCCACTGAACCCTGCCCGCTAACTTTTACCGTTTGTTATTTGCCGCATGGCTTCATAGGCCGCGATTCCCACACTAACGGCCAGATTCAAACTGCGTACGTGTCGGTGCATGGGAATCCGCAGGCAGCGATCCGGATACGCAGCAAGTATTGCGGGCGGCAAGCCCCGCGTTTCGCTGCCAAAAACCAATACGTCGTCTGGATCATATCGTACCTGCGTATAAAGCCTGCTCGCCGTCTTTGTAAAAAACCATGGCTGGAACTCGGGAAATTGCCGGATAAGAGCGTCCCAATCGTCGATCGCCTCCCAATTAAGATGCTCCCAATAGTCCAATCCCGCCCGATGCAAGTGCCGATCGTCGAGCCGAAACCCCAACGGTCTGACCAGCCATAGTTTGGCTTCCAAGGCAACGCAGGTTCGCCCCACGTTGCCGGCGTTGTAGTGAATTTCAGGCTCGAAAAGGACAATGTTCAACACGTTGGTCGACGGTTGGCGGTCTTCGGTTATCAGTAAACAGTTTTCAGTACACAGTTTACGGTTTTCAGTTATCGATAAGAAGCTAATCGGGACTGAGGATTGAGAAGCCACAAGTGGTTTTTTTAGTTTAATTCAACATTCATCATTCAGTACTCATCATTCTTTTTTTCATCCTTCATCCTTTACAAAACTCCTTTCACCGTTTCCAAGCCTAGCGGTTCACGGCTGGCGAAAGGTTCGCCGAATTTTGTGCCGATCGACCAGCCCCACATGGCCGCTTGATCGCGGACCTGGTCGAGGAAGGTGGGCGGTTCTTGCGGCCGGCCTTCGATAAACTGGCTGCGATAGCAACTGATTGCCTCCAGCTTCCGCTGCCAAAATTCGCTGATGTCGAGCACGAACGCCGGTTGCGGGATCATCCGCAAATGGAAGCAATAGTAATAGAAAATCCGCCGGGGATAATGCGGTTGGCCGGGCAGGTCGGACTTGGTCAGTTTCGACCAGAATCGAGCGGCCTCGATGAGTTGCGTGGCGGCGACGTGGTCCGGATGTGCGTCGATCCAATACGGGGCGAAAATCCATCGCGGCCGGGTCTGACGGAACACGCCGGCCAACTTCGCCCGGGCCGAAAGCGTGGGCTCCAGGCTGCGATTCGGCAGTCCCAAGTTTTCCCGCCAATCCAAGCCCAGAATTTCAGTGGCGGCCTGGGTTTCCCGGCTGCGGATTTCGGGGGTTCCAAAGGGCGTTGGCTCGCCGGTGGTTAAATCTAAAACTCCAAGCCGAAGCCCTTCGGATTTGAATTTTAGTATGGCGCCGCCCATTCCAAGTTCCGCGTCATCCGGATGGGGGGCAACAACCAGAATGTCCAGTTCAGTGTTTGACATGGGACAAGGGAAATTATTTAAGGATGAAGGATGAAGGATGAATATAAGTATTTGCCGTTTAATAAGTTACGCTTGAAAAATAAATCAATTCAGAACTTAAAACCGCTGGGTGCGGACTGGCATTAACATACAGATATTGTACCGGCAAAACTGGACTGGACACAGGTTGGTGTTTTTGCGAAACTCCCGCCTCTTTTCCAGGGTATCCTTTTAGGTCACATTCTGCCATGTTCGGAACTATCCGCCATTTTAGCTGGAACTGTCGGCCTGCCTTGTTTGGCGGACTTGCGGCTGCGGCGGTTTGCCTGGGGTCGTCGGGCTGTGCAAGTTGGAACCTTCGCGGCGATGGTTGGCAGGACGATTCGCTGTCGTCCAGCATTCGCCAGGCACGGCCGCCGGCAAAAGATTCCGAATTCTGGAGCTTTAGCAATAAAGCCCGGCAAATCGAAGCCGATTGCGGCTCGCAATAGGCGGCCGCTTCATCTAAGTCGCGAAGTTTTTTCCGTCTTCGCCTTCTTCCAAGATATGCCCCCGCCCTCGACGTGCCGCCGACACAGCGGTTAAACTACCGGTCCTGCACATTTGAATGTCGAGCTGAACGGAGATCAAGATCATGGCGAACGACATGGCGCGGTTATACGAGCAAGTTTGCAATCACGCCCGGCAAATGGCATTGATTGCTTCCATCGAGTCGGTCCTTGGTTGGGACGAACACGTCAATCTGCCGGTATCGGCGGGAGAATATCGCGCCGAGCAGATAACCTTCATAGTCGGCATGATCCATAAACGCTGGGTCGACAAGCAGTTCGGCGATTGGCTGGAAATTTTGGCGGCCGGACCTTTGGCGGCCGATCAAACCTCTGATGCGGCCATTAATATTCGCCGATTAAAACGGCAACGCGATAAAAAAGTCAAGCTGCCCCAATCGCTGGTGGAGGAACTGACGCGAACAGCGGTCCTTGGTCAATTGGTCTGGCAGGACGCCCGGCGAAAAAACGACTTTGCCATGTTCCGGCCGCATTTGGAGAAAATGATTTCCTTGAAAAAGCAGCAGGCCGAGGCCTTGGGTTACCAGGGGCATCCCTACGACGCGCTTTTAGACGAATACGAGCCTGAAGCGCTAACGTCCGACGTTGCCCGGGTTTTAAACGGCTTGCGCGAGCAATTGGTGCCCATGGTAACCACGATTTTGCATAGCGCCCGGCTTCCGAGGACCGACATTCTCAAACGGAATTTTCCCCTTGAAACGCAAAGAATCCTTTCCCGGCAGGCGGCCGAGTCGATGGGTTATGATTTTGGCCGGGGCCGCCTCGACGTGTCCGTGCATCCGTTTACCGTGGGTCTGGGTCCGCACGACTGCCGCATCACTACCCGCTACGACGAGCGGTTTTTCAACGCGGCGTTCTTCGCCGTCATGCACGAGGCCGGTCACGGACTGTACGAGCAGGGCTTGCCGCCGGAACACTACGGAGTGCCTTTGGGCGAAGCGGCTTCGCTGGGGATCCACGAATCGCAATCGCGGATGTGGGAAAACCTGGTCGGGCGGAGCCGCGCTTTCTGGGAACATTTTTTTCCTAAAGCCAAAGCACTCTTCCCATCGGCCCTCGATAATGTGTCGCTCGATGAATTTTATTTTGCCATTAACAAAGTGTCTCCGTCGTTGATTCGCGTGGAAGCCGACGAAGCCACATATAACCTGCACGTCCTGATCCGCTTCGAGTTGGAACTTGCCATGATCGAAGGCCATCTTCAAGCGGCCGATTTGCCCGGGGCATGGAACGAAAAGTATCAAAAATATCTGGGCCTCACTCCGCCCAATGATACCGAGGGCGTATTGCAAGATATGCATTGGAGCGGAGGACTTATCGGTTATTTTCCCACCTACGCCTTGGGCAATCTCTATGCCGCCCAATTTCTCGCCCAAGCCCGGAGCGATTTGGGCGATTTGGACGCCATGCTTCGGCGCGGAGAATTCCAACCGCTTGTGCAATGGCTGCGGGAGAAAATTCACGGCCAAGGACATCGCCATACCGCCGCCGAGTTGGTCCGGCGCATAACCGGCCGGCCGCTGTCGCACGAACCACTAATGGCCCATTTGCATGAGAAATTCCATACGTTGTATGGTTTAAAATTATAATTTATCCTTGCATTGATTCAGCGTAGTATAATTGACGATTCAGGGATAAGTGCTAAAGATGTGTTTTGTATAAGAGTAGGTATTATTTATGCCGACAATTTCCACCTGTCCGCGTTGCTCGCGGATGGTTTCAATTCCCGAGGGATTGAAGGCCACGGTCCTGGTTCGTTGCCCCTTGTGCGGCGCCGAATATCCGCTCGAGGCGGCAATGGAGTCGCTCCCTCCCAAACTTATTCCGGTGGAAACGTCTTCACTTTTATTGGGCCATGGGGCGGGCGAAGAGAGCAAAGACAGCCCGCACTTGATCTTTGCTCCCGAAGAAAGTGATGAATCCCTCGAAACAACGGAAAGCCCGCTTGACGCCGAAGTGTGCGATCTAATCGCCAAGCACAAACAAGGGACCGAGGAAAAAATTCCCAATCAAACCGAACTGCCCGGGCTTCGGCGTAGAACGCAGCGCAAACCCAAAAGCGTGCCGCGGATCTTTATGGAGATTATTTTCGGCGGCGTGGTGGGGATTGCTATTGCATATATCGCACTGGCATGGATCTTGGGTTCCCGATTCGATTTGCCCGCGCCGCCAAGGGTTTTAAAGCCCGTATTGCGGTTTGTCTTGCCCGATAGAATTTGGCCAGATAACCAGACGCCGCGTAAAAACCCTTAAACAGATTTCTCGCAAAGACGTCAAGACGCAAAATAATATTACTTATAAATTTATTATTTGCACTCATACTTTTATTTGGATTATCTGCTAGATAAAAATATCTTTGCGTCTTTGCGAGAATTATTTAATCATGCGCGTCGAAATCGGCAAAACGATTTTGGAACTATCTCAGGGCGACATCACACTGCAAGAAGTGGATGCCATAGTCAATGCGGCCAACAGCCGGCTCTCGGGCGGCGGCGGGGTGGACGGCGCGATCCATCGCCGCGGCGGACCGGCAATCATGGCCGATACCGCAGCCCGATATCCTCAAGGCTGCCCCACGGGTTCCGCCGTCATCTCCATCGCGGGCAATCTTCCGGCAAAGTACGTGATCCATGCCGTGGGACCGGTGTGGAGCGGCGGCGGGCGGGGCGAGGCCGAATCGCTGGCCTCGGCATATCGCCGCAGCTTGGAACTGGCCGTGGAACACCAGTGCCGCGGCATCGCCTTTCCAGCCTTAAGCACCGGCGCTTATCGCTACCCTATCGACCTGGCCGCGCGGACCGCCCTATCAACGGCCATCGATTTTCTGCGTGAACACGGCAAGCCGGAACTGGTCCGTTTTGTTCTTTTCGACGCCGCCGCCTATAAAGCCTTTGCCGCCGCGCTGGAAGAACTGATAAAAAAGTAATTATCGCCATCAGCAGTTCGCCATCAGCAGTAATCGGGCAGCGCGAAACCGCAAGCGGTTTCATCCTTCATCCTTACCTACAGCCTTCTATATGTCGCCGGTCAAGCGATCGTAGAAGTCGATGTAGTTATCGCGTCGCTCGCCGTTGCCGCGCGAGGCGATTGCGCTGCGGGGATGCTCGTTGAGTTGGCCGGTGATGTTGTATTGGACGTACGGCCCCCATTCCACCTGACGGCTCAGCGGCAGCAGGCGATCTTGTATCACTTTGTACACGGGCCGGATCTTAAACTTGGGATTGCGCAAAAAACCGATTAGCAGTTCCATGGGGCAATTGCCCGAGCCGTGCACCGACGGGCACCACGCACGGCATGGTCCGATTGGTCGTGGCGCCCCCACGCCACTGCAAGAAATAGCCCCTTTTCCTAATAAGGTATAATACAATAGAGGAGATTTGTTGCCCGGAACCCCATCATAGCCTTTGAACCAACGTCGATGGGATTGCGAAATTCCTTGAACACAACCAAATGAAAGGGGACAGCCATGTTTACAAGGTCAATTGCCAGTCTTGCGTTTTTAGTGTCGTGTCTAGTTGCTACATCCGTCCTTGCGCAGTGTGGGTGCGGCGTCGCGACAAGCGCATATTACGCCCCAGAGTATACGTCCTACTACGCGCCGACAACCGCGTACTACGCCCCAGCGTATACGTCTTACTACGCGCCGACCACAGCATATTACGCCCCAGCGTATACGTCTTACTACGCGCCGAGCCCCGCATACTACGCCCCATCGCCCTATACGAGCTATTACGCACCGTCAGCCTATTATTATTATCCGCGGTATTATGGGCGGCCCTTTATGCGCTGGTAGCGCAACGCTCCGTCGCGTCCTTCATTACTGACCCTGGAATCCGGGAAGATAGTGGGCAGGGGACAGTGGGCGGTGGGCAGGGTTCGGGGTTCAGGAGGGCGGACATTCTTGTCCGCCTCTAGGGTCGGGTTCGGGGTTCAGACTATGTTGTAAAAGAAAGGGGAGTTTTTTCGTGAGGGGTTTGGAATTGTTTCCTAGATACGGAGAAAACGAATTTATCGGCATGGAGAGCGGGAGTAAGGGGTTGGAAAATAAGGGGTTATGGTGCCGCTTTTTTAGGCATTGGAGTGCTTAAAAAATATCAGTGAAAAGATTGCGGTTGCGGTGCGCGCAAATGTATTGCGGGATAAGCAGTTGGAATTT
>JBEKGL010000096.1:0-9620 GCA_050012815.1 Thermoguttaceae bacterium | reverse complement strand
CGTACTGCCGCTTTCATAACCGATATACGCGTAAGATGAAACGGTGGTCGAGCCGGATTGTTGAGTAAAAGAGCCTGAAGAGCCGGAATTAGCGCCCACGAACAAGTCAGTGCCGGCGGTAATCGTGCCGCCTTGGTTGATGAAAGTGCCATTTCCGCCGCTGTCGCGGCCGATGGTCAATAACGTATCGGCGGAAAGGGACTTTCCGCTGGTAAGCGTAAACGATCCGGTGCCGCTTTTGCCCACCCGGAAACCGTAAAGATGTATGCCGCTGGTGCCGGTAACGGTAAGCGTGCCGCCGTCGATGTTAAGCGATCCGGCCGTGCCATAGATGTTGCCAGTGGTCAACGAACCGCCGGCGGCCAAGGTTAAATCGCCGTCGTCGATAACCATATTATTCGGAACGGCGCTGACGCCGGCAAGGACGACTGTTCCGGTGCCGATTTTGGTTATGGTACTCGCCGCGGTCAATGAACCGGTGATCGTCAAAGAACCGGAGCCGCCGATGTCCCAGACGGTATTGGCACCGACGGTCAAGGGCCTGGAGATGGTCTGCGTGCCCGACGTTGTAGTGGACCGCGTTATATATCCGCCGTTTAAAGTCAAGGACCCCGAACTGCCGCCGATGGTGAAATCGACGGTGCTGTCAATTGTCAGTGCGTTGATCGTCCGGTTGCCGCCCAGTACGATCGTGTCTCCGCTGCTAATGCCGGTGGATGTGAAAGTGACGTTGTAGGTAGAGTCGGGCACGACGCCGGAGCTCCAATTAGCCGAGTTGCTCCAGGTCAGCGTGCCGGCGCCCTTGGTCCAACTTTGCACGTCGGTCACTGACCAGCCTAAATCTTTCAGGATCGCCCAATCCAAAGTGCTGGGGGAGCGTCTAGTAACTCCCGCCGACATGGATGGGCTCATCAAGTCGTCGGGCAGCAACGTCTCGTCGAGATGCGACAGGCTTGATCCACTGGAATAGGTAGTCGGCGCGTAAACGGGAACTTCGCCGCCGTAGGCGGCCTCGGCTTTGGAACCGGTAAAATAGACTGGGGCGTCCACTTGATTGAAGTTGCCGGGCGTACCGGTTCCGCCGGCCACGGGCTTGTTTCCGGAGCTATCGACCAGAAGTTTGTCCCATTCGCTCAGGCCTGAAGATGAAAATGTATCGGTGCTGGAATCGTATGTGGAATAAAACCCCAAGGTATGACCGAGTTCGTGTGTAACGACGCTTCGCAGGTCGTATTGGCTGGAGCCGGGAGTTCCCGTACCCGTGTTCCAAGACATGGTCGTGTTAAGCGACATGCGGGCATCATAACTGGTGGAACTGGTGTAGTCTTCATGCTCGCGCCAAACTCTTTCGGTATTGGACCAAGTAGTTGTGCCGTTGCCCGAGGTTTGATTTGAAGTTTGGCCAAGGATCGTGTTGCCCAGGCTATTCCATAACAAATGAAACTCGATTTGCCGCCCGGTAGTATCGGTTATACGGCTGGACCAAGTGGCGACGGAGGCGACAACATCCTCGATCTGCTGATTGGTCCAATTCTGCGTTCCGTTTCCGGCACTATCGCCCTCGCCGGAGTTGTATAAAGTTATGGTATACGCCCCGACTGTTCGCACTGTCGAGGCTTGGGCGGAAAGACCTAAGACAAACACGCACAATGCCACACGCAATAAAAGACGAAAGCAAGTGGCCGCGTAATAAAAGAACTGCTTGGCCGAGCGTTTTGATGCGACTTTAGTTGTTATATAATGTCTGTTTCCGATCGGCAAAACGTCCATTGGCGTTTCCTCTAAAGCATATCTATCAAAGGTTTTAACTCTCACGGCAGTACGATTCAGATGGACGATTCAGGATGTCAGTTGTTAGACAATAAGAACCCAGTTTATATCATAAATTTCATGTTAACACACAATTTTAACGGTAGAAACAGTAATTTTATGTTTAACAGTCTTAAATTTGCATCTTGACTTGCCGACGCCTAGAATTCCTATTGACGTTTGCATGGCAAATGAACCGAGGCCGTCCAACGGACGGCCGGAAAATGGGGCAAAAAGTTTTACTTGCCGGGTCATTATCCAAGCAAACATCAATAAGTGGGAAAATAAATATTTGGGGGGAATATACCCGCTGATTGCAGGATGGCGTGTAAGAAGTTGTTTTGTACGGTAGAATATCGTAACAATATCGGGAATGCCCATGGCCACACCGGTTGTCAGTATTTGCGCCGATTCTCATGCCTTGGCTGTCAGGGCGGCGGACATTGTGATCCAAGCCGCGCGTGACGCCGTTGCTAAACGAGGGCGATTCACCTTTGTTCTATCCGGCGGGTCGACGCCCGAGAAGACATACGCCCTGCTGGCCGAAGCCGATCGGGCAGCGGCCATCGATTGGCCGCGTGTATATCTTTTCTTCGGCGACGAACGATTGGTTCCAGCGGAAGATCCCCGCAGCAATTTTGGGATGGTCCGCAAAAACCTGCTCGCGCGGGTCCCGGTCCCTCCCGCAAATATATTTTCGGTTCCGACCCAAGGGTGTAATGCGGCGGAAGCCTCGGCGGCTTATGCTAAAATGCTCGCCGATTTTTTTTCTCTGTCCGAACGAACCATTCCGCCTCACTTCGATCTGATATTTCTGGGTTTGGGCGGCGACGGTCACACGGCATCGCTATTTCCCTTTGCCGATGCGCTGTATATTATGGATACCTGGACGACTTGGACTTCGCCTGGTACATTTCCGCCGCCCGTGGACCGCATTACATTAACCTACCCGGTGCTCAACGCGGCCCGGCAGGTTGTATTTCTGGCTTCGGGCAAGGATAAAGCCGCAGCCCTGCGCGACGTCCTCGAAGAACATGCCTCTTACGAGGATCGTCCGGCGGCGGGCGTCCGGCCGGCGGATGGCACGTTGATCTGGCTCGTCGATAAAGAAGCAGCCCGATTATTGGCACATAACCACTGATATTATAGTCCCAAACGCGGAGGATTTTTCATGTCACCGCTTAAAGATCAGCCGCCGCGGCGGTCGGGAGAGAATATTGGCCGGCCAAGCCAGGCCGGCAATCCGCTTATGGAATTGCGGAATTTCGGGCAGTCCATCTGGCTCGATAATATCCGCCGACAATTGATCGCCGGCGGCGAACTGGAACGCCTGATAGCCGATGACCACGTGACCGGCATTACCTCCAATCCGTCGATATTTGAAAAGGCGATCGCCGGAAGCACGGACTACGACGACTTATTGGCCGGCGCCGCGAAAAACAAAGACCGCTGCGCCATGACGCTCTACGAGGACCTTGCCATAAGAGACATTCAAGACGCCGCCGATTTATTGCGGCCGATATACGAGCAAACGCGGCGTCTGGACGGTTACGTGAGCCTGGAGGTTTCGCCCTATTTGGCCCACGACGCTAAAGGCACGGTGACGGAGGCGCATCGGCTTTGGGACAAGGTCGGCCGCGAAAATCTTCTGATCAAGGTTCCCGCCGCGCCGGAAGGCGTTCCCGCCATCCGGCAACTCATCGCCGATGGAATCAACGTCAATGTTACGCTGCTTTTTTCGCGGAAAGTCTACGAGCAAGTCGCCGACGCTTACATCAGTGCCTTGGAAGAACTTGACTCTCGCGGAGGCGACTTGAGCCGGATGGCCGGCGTGGCAAGTTTCTTTGTCAGCCGCATCGATTCATCGATCGATTCGCTCGTGGAATCGCGGCTTGCCGCCGCTACGAACGAAGCGGAAAAAACCAGACTGCGGTCGATCCCGGGCCGTGTCGCCATTGCCAACGCGAAGTTGGTTTATCAGGAGTTCAAGGAAATATTTGGAGGCAAACGTTGGCAGGTGCTTGCTGCGAAAGGCGCCCGCGTTCAGCGGCTGCTGTGGGCCAGCACGAGCACGAAAAACCCCAATTATCGCGACGTGCTCTACGTGGAGGAACTAATCGGCCGGGACACCGTCAACACACTGCCGCCGGCCACCTTGGACGCCTTCCGGGAGCACGGACATTCTCGTCCCAGCCTGGAAGAAAACATCGACGATGCCCGCGCGGTCATGGAAACCTTGGCCCAAGCGGGCATATCAATGGATGAGATTACCGACAAACTGCTAGACGACGGTGTGCGGCTGTTCGCGGGAGCGTTCGATCGCCTTCTGGCTGCGGTCGAAAAGAAGCGGATTTATGGCTAAAGAAACAATTATCCACGAAGAGCCGACGCCGGCCCAAAAACAGTCTCTATTCCTTATGGAGACGCAGCGGCCCGATCCGTTTACACTGGTTATTTTCGGGGCCACCGGCGACCTGACCGCCCGGAAATTGCTGCCCGCGCTTTACGGTCTTTGGCAAGGCGGATTTATGCCGGAATCGTTTGCCGTGGTGGGCGTCGGCCGGCGTGATAAAAACGATGATTTTTTCCGCGAAGAGATGCGGGCCGCCATAGCCAAGTCGCGGCCGGATTCGCCCGCGGCATCCGACGGCTGGAACGGTTTTCTAAATCGCATATTCTACCATCGGGCCGATTTTACCTCCGCCGAAGGAATAAAAGGCATCGCCACAAGGCTTGGAAACCTGGAGGCGGAACAAAATTTGCCGGGCAACCGGCTGGTTTATCTGGCGACCGATCCGAAATACTACGGTCCGATTATCGAGGGCGCGGCCCGGGGCGGGATAGTCAACCAGGACATGAAATCGCCCTGGGGACGCGCGGTTATCGAGAAACCCTTCGGCCATGACCTGAAAAGCGCGTTGGAACTCGATCGGCGGATCTTGTCCGTACTGCGGCCCGATCAGATTTATCGCATCGACCATTATTTGGGCAAGGAGACGGTGCAGAATCTGCTCGCCTTCCGCTTCGGCAACGCGATTTTCGAGCCGCTCATGGACCGTCAATACGTCGATCACGTCCAGATAACCGTGGCCGAAACGATCGGCATGGAAGGGCGGCGCGGGGCTTATTATGACCATGCCGGCGCAATCCGCGACGTGGCCCAGAACCACTTGCTGCAACTCCTGGCGCTGGTGGCGATGGATCCGCCCGCCACATTCAAGGCCCGCGACATCGAAGACGCCAAACTAAAGGTGCTCCGCAATATCGTTGCCCGCAAGGTGGTACGGGGACAGTACGGCTCGGGCACGCTCCAAGGCGAAACGGTTTGCGCATACCGCGATGAAGACGCAGTCGCGCCGGACTCGAATACCGAGACTTTCGCGGCCTTGCGCGTGGAACTGGAGAATTGGCGCTGGAGCGGAACGCCTTTTTTGCTGCGGACCGGCAAGCGTTTAGCCCGGCGCGTCACGGAGATAGCCGTTCAGTTCAAACTGCCGCCCCTGCGCCTGTTCCGCACGGTGGAGTGCGTGGGCGATTTTTGCGACCTTACCGATATGCAGCCGAACGTGCTGGTCTTCCGCATCCAGCCTGACGAAGGAATCAGCCTATCCTTTTCGGCCATGCGCCCGGGCATGAACGTGTATTTGCATCCCGTGCGGTTTGAGTTCGATTACGGCGAGTCGTTCGGCAAGATTCTGCCGGATGCCTATGAGCGACTTCTGTTGGACGCCTTGCGCGGGGACCCGACCTTGTTCATTCGGTCCGACGTATTGGAAGCGTCATGGGAATTTATTGCTCCGATCTTGGATGGTTGGCAAGCGTCGCCGCCGCCGATTTTTCCGAACTACACGCCCGGCTCATGGGGACCGTCCGAAGCCGATTCCCTTACCCAAGGTTGCCAAGGAGGCTGGCGAAGGCCGTAGAGCAGGTCTTGAAATTCTACCCTCGCCCTTTGGGAGAGGGGCAGGGGATGGGGTAAAGGCCGTAAAGATTTGTTAAGAAGTCAGTTATCCAGCAGATTAAACAAAGTGATGCGGTAGAGTTGCGGGTCGGCTTTGTCTAAGGCTTCATGCGCAATCCCCTTGAATATCACCAACTTGGCGTGCGACTGTACGCGATTGAACAGGGCGATTACGTTTTCAAGTCTGGCATGGCGGTCATCCGATCCGGTAACGATAACAATTGGCACGCTTTCGGGAATCTCTTTTATATGACTGTAAGGTGAGATTTGATTGAGATCAACCGGCAGAAAAACAGGCGCCCACAACCTCAGGCCGCAATATGCGGCCCAATCCATGACCGGAGGAAGGTGGTTTTGCAGCCGGTTCCACACTGCGCTTCGAAGATCTTTGTACGGTTGCTCTAAAAAGTATCCGGCAACTTTCCCATGCAGCTCTCCGGCCGCGAAGATTGCCGCCGCTGCCCCTAATGAACGACCTACTATGTAAATGGGCCGTTGCGGAAACTCTTGTTGCAAAAACTCCACTGCTGCGATGACATCGTGTCGATTACTCCAACCGAAGTCGTAGGTCCGTCCGGTTGAGTCTCCGTGGGCGCGGAAACTTATTGCCAGGACGGTAAAATGAGCCTCGGCAAGCCATTGCATTACCTGCAACATATCGCGGCGCGAGCCACCGTGCCCGTGAAGCAACAGGACGCAGCCCTTCTGCCCGTTGCTACGGACCAACCACGCGCCGATTTCTTGATTATCCGACGTCTTTAAGCGATGCCCGTCCACCGTGGCCCAAGGTACATTTGGCGGGAGTTCGGGAAAAGGTGAATCGCTTCGACGAGTGAACTTCCAAGCGACAAACGCCGACGAGCCAACCCACACAACCAGCCCCGTAAGGGCGGCGACCAACAAGAGCTTTCGTGTTTTGAACTTTAACATGCAAAGCCTGATGCAGGCGGCCTTGGCCGCTTTCCGCTAAATCCTAGGGGAGTCGAACAAATAGGGAATTCCTCGGGGAATCGAGGGGGTGCCCTCCAAGGCGGCGCAAAATCCGGCGCACTTGACACACCTAGAGCAAAAAAAGGCTCATTACCTACGGATCTACTGTTAAAAGAGCTATTGGATCTCTGGCCGCAACTCTCTGAAGAGGTCCGTTTTTGGATTATGAAAGTTGCAAGAGATTTTACATAGTAAAACAAAGATTGTGAGACTTGGTGACTATTGTAAGACTTAGTGATTGTGGAGATATAGTGAGTCCAAACCATTATCAAATTTCCTATTAACTATAGGCGGTGACGGTAACACAATTATCAAAATCCCGAAGAAAACGGCAATTGTGTCACCGGGGAATGGCGTTTAAGGCCAATCTTGACCTCCCCCGTTTAGGAAAAATTTCAGCAACTACTAGGAAATAAAACGTTGGGCTCATGGTATCTGGATTATTGGACCTGGGGCGAGTAGGCCAAACAGTACGCCACGTTGGCCCACGTTTGTAACCTAATAAGCTGGGCAACCCATCTTCTGACAATCCGAAGATGACGCAATACGTGGCAACGTGTGCGATGGCAGGGCACGGATTGGCCAATAGGTACTTCCAAAAAAATGCAAAAATTTTTGGGCCGTGGGAACAGTCGCCAATATAAGCACAGTTTGTTTTGAGTGTCCGAGTGCGACTTGAGGTCGCTTGTGTAAGTGTCAGGCGTCAATGAGATGACCCGACCTATTTATTTTGCCAATAGCACCCGATTTAACTTATCAAATTGATACTCAGATGCGTTTGTCATACTTCCCACCCTAAAGTTGTATATTTTTTTGTAATTTTAATTGTCAGGATTTTGCAGGAAGCGGTCTATGTATTGTTGTGAGAGAAAAAGCAACGAGTGAAATAGTATATGCAGTGCAATACCTTATAAATTTTGACAGGTATGGTTGTTTTTTGTAGTGTCGAGAAAAGTGATAGTACCAACTTGGAAGGATGCTAGATTATTTTGAGATCTTTTTCCAACTAGGCTTCTCAAAATACAGGCCGCAGGATATGGCAAAACTAAGCTCGATTTTAGTATTGTTGGTGATGAATTTGATGGTGGTGGGAACTACTTCCGCTGCCATTCAACTTGGTCTACACAACAACAATTTAACAACACCCACCATTTTGGAGGGGTATCCAGATAATTCCCAATTCGGTTCGATTACGAAGGATGGCGTGGGTACTGATATCATCCAAATCAGCTTGACCAATACGGGCAACACCAACATTAATGCCGGTCTGGTGCGATTTGACGGTCTTGTCACAAATTTATCTAACGTGACCGGCTCAAACCTGGGGGTTGGCGATGGGTTTCGGAGTTCAAACTTAACAGCTAACTCCATTGACGCCGACACACTCACCATCACCGCTGGTTCTGTAATCACAATCCGCGCTATAAATTACAAAGAACCACCAGTGACCACGCCTGAACCAGTGAGCTGGGTAATATGGCTTCTGATTGGATCAATAGCAGTTCTGGCTTATCGCCATCGCAGATAATACTGCATTCACATAGTTCTTTCTTCCGTGAGCACAGATTAACCCTCTGGAAGCGTAATTAGGGGTGGCTGGGTAGAGTGTAGCAAGGCCCCAAACAGCGACAACGGGGCTCCATTGTATATGACTCCAGCCACCCCAACCATATCGCTGCCATAAATCGAGAGGTATCATACCAATCCTATCCTGAATTAGCGCGTTCCAGGTATGGAGCGGCGCAGACGGTCATCATAAGTTCGGGCTTGAGGACGGCGTGACGCCAGGCGTTGATGGCAGCGAGTTCCAGAGCTTCATAGTTGGCATGGGCGCGGTTCGACCAGTAGTGACTTTTCAGATAGTGCCACAGGTTTTCGATCGGATTTAGTTCAGGACTGTACGCCGGAAGTTGAAGCAGTGTCACGTTTTCCGGCGTGCAAAGTCGCTTGCTGGTGTGAAAGCCTGCCCCGTCCCACAACATTACGGCGTGTTCCTCAGCCGATAAAGTCGCGGAGAATTCTCGCAGGAAGACATTAATCACGTCCGTATTTAGCCGTGGACTCAGTAATCCTTCGGCCTGGCCCGTCTCGGGACAAACCGTGCCGAGTACCCAAAGATATTCATATTCGGTTTGACGCACCGCGCTGGGCCGCGAGCCTCGCTTGGCCCAGAGGTTCGTTGTTGTGCCTTGCTGACCGAATCGCGATTCATCTTGAAAGAAAAGTCGCAGGCGTTTGTCGGGATGGGCCGCCTGAATGTCTGCCAGGCACCGAGGCAGTTGGGCGAGAAAAGCCGCTTGGGCTTCCGGGTCGGCCTTGTAATGTTTGGTACGCGGCCGTAAGTAAGAATAGCCCATGCGGTGCAACAAACCATAGACTGCCGACAAACACCGCCAAATCCCAAACTCTTGCTGAAGAAGACGTTGCATGTCGGCGCCGCGCAGGGAACACACTTTGTCCTCGGGCGTAGGACCGGTGTCGAGGCGTTGTCGAACGTACTTTTCTTGTTCAGGAGTCAGAGGGCTGTCCTGCTGATTACCGCGTCGATCTTCCAGCCCCGGAATCCCCTCCTCGTTGTAGCGACTGACCCAACGTTGTACGACACGACGAGAGAGTCCCAGAGACATCGCCACAGCCGCCGCGGATCGCCAGAATGACAATGCGCAACCGTTTGGCGAACTTGGCATTTGTCTCTTGTCGTTCGCGTTTTTCTAGTTCCTTCAGCGGAATCCGCAAACTAAGTAATTGTAAAACAATAAACTACCTAAATTGATGTTGATTGAGGATAGGGGTTATGCGATGATTCTGGGATGCCGGAAGCAAGTATCGTTGAATGGATTCGTTGCAAATATATCGCCAT
>JBEKGL010000095.1:0-9678 GCA_050012815.1 Thermoguttaceae bacterium | reverse complement strand
TCGGTCCGGCCTGAATGAACGGGTGGTTCTAGTTCAAAATTGGGGTATATTAACGCAAAAAGGACTTACGCATTATTGACGCAAGTCCTTATCCATCAAGAAGTGCGGGAAACAGGACTTGAACCTGCACCCCCTTACGGGGACTAGGCCCTCAACCTAGCGCGTCTGCCAATTCCGCCATTCCCGCTTTGGAGGCCTGGGTGGCACTGGCGTTCGCCAGTGCTACCAAGGAGTTTCACGGGCAATATGCCCGCGCCACCGGATCATACCCGGCATAATTTAGTTTACCCCATCCATGCCGGGCGTCAAGATGCGGTCCGCTTGACGATCAAAATCGCCACGTCGTCCTGATCCGGGTTGGCCGCGTGCAATCGCAGGCACTCCCGGGCCATGGAGGTCAATTGATCGGCCGAAAGGTGGATGTTGGCCGACAGTAAATCCGCCAGGCCCGATTCCTCCAGCAAACGCCCTTGCTTATCGGACGCCATGCGGAATCCTTCGTTGAATATCGCCAGCGCTTCGCCGGGTTGCAACTGGCAGACGAACGGCTCGTAATCGGTCTCCGGGCTTTCGCCCAGCGGCGGCGATTTATGGCCCAGCGATTTCCACTCGTCTTGCCGCAGCAAAACCACCGACGGTTTGCCGGCCGTGGCAAAACACACCCGTCCGCCGGCGGTTTCGATCAATCCGTAAAACATGTCGGCGTATTGATCGCCCGCCGATCCGGTCCACAGCGTCAGATTGACTTTCTGAAGAGTCTGTTCGGGTTGACGGTGGTACTGGCCGTGAGCGCGTACGGCGGTCTTAACGGCACAGGCCGACATCGCCGCTTCCAGTCCCCGGTCCATCGCATCGCCCAGAGTTACGGCCAGAAGCCCGTCCGACAAACAGAACCAGTCGTAAAACGCCCCTCCCAACTCCTGACCTTGGGCGGCCCAAGCCGATATATCCCAGTTGTCAAACATGGGCGAGATGGCGGGCAGTTGATTTCGCAGCAGCCGTTCAGCCGTGGTCCATTGTTTTTTCATTTGCGCGCCGTCCACGCCCTCGCGCAACAGCATTTCGCGTTCCAAGTCGGCGGCCAGCTTGCCCGCCACAATCTCGATAATGTGTACTTGCTGATCGGTAAAGTCATGAACTTCCGTTCCGAAAACCCACAACGTGCCCAACAACATGGCGGCCGACGCAACCGGCACGCACACGGCCGACGTAAAATCCTCCGGCGACTTCCAGCCCGGCATCATCGCCGTGTTTTCCATCACCACCGCATGGCCCAAAAGCGCTTCCAAATCGGCCAACTCGCCTTTCATCTGCCGGGCCGGCGCCATCAGGCGTTCGAATGGCAATCCCCAGCAGGAACGCATCTTCAGTTCGGTCGTGGCTTCGTCGATCAAGTACAAGGCCGCGGCCTGGCAATCCACCGCCTCGGCCGCGCCGCGGAGCGTGGTCTGCAATTTCTCGGCAAGATGCGACTCCTCGTCGCTATGCGGGATCAAAGGCACGCCGGCCGCCAATTCGGCCTCACGCTGCCACAGTACGTGCCGGGTCTGCTGGAGTTCGTCCAACATGCCGGCTATGGCCAAGGCCAGCGCCCGGGCGGTCTCAAAATCCATCGCCCTGCGCTGTCCTCCGGCGTCCGCCTTCGAGTTCGGCGGTTCCAACCGTAGATGCCCGGGAGGAGAACCTTCGCCGGGCGTTATGGAAATCGTCCAAATTCCCTCGCTCGGTGGCTTCAGCTCAGGACCGGGTACATAACGAAGCGACCAACCGGTCATTTCTTGAAAAGCACGAAAAACCCCCGGCAGACTCCCGATCGCCTCGATCGGCGGCCGCACAACCTTGGGAGAATGTTCGGTGTAAAGTTTCAAATGAGTGGAGGAAGGATTGGCCACGGGCGTTGTCTTTTTTAGTTGTCAGTTTTCAGTTATCAGTAATCAGTTTTCAGCAATCAGCCGTAACTGAGTGCTACTTTTGTTTAGCCGCGACCCGTAGGGGAGCGAGCAACTAGCGGGACGAAACCAGATCATCCGGCACAATCGTTACCGTTATCACAATCAACCGACTTGCCATGCTCTTTTCATATCCCGCAGCCCGCCTATCATCCTTGACCGTCACAGCTTAACATCGGACGAATTTTCCCCCAACGTGAGAAGGTTTTTCAACCGGGGAAAAAGAGATTAGGGATTATGGGCTGAAATTAACGGATAGAAGATGCGGATTGATAATAGAGAAAAGAATGAGAGGAGCAATACCCTTCAAAAAAACCGCTTGCTGTAATGCAATATGCAAAAAAACCGCTTGCGGTTTCGCTACGTGCAAAAAAACCGCTTGCGGTTTCGCGATAAAGGGAAAAATGCGCCTTTTTATTTCATTCCTGTTCCTGGTTCCCACGCTCTGCGTGGGAACCCATATTTTCCGGCGCTCTGTGTTGGTAGCACCTCCGCCATTCGCCGGTTCCCACGCAGAGCGTGGGAACCAGAGTATTTCATTCCTTCATTTATCGAGAATTATTTTCCTTATCGGGCTGAGCCATTTCAGATTCTTTCACGTTCAGAATCTTATCGGACATGCGGTCGATCTGCCGATTGATGCGAGGAATCTCCGATTCGGTTCTATCGGTGTATTGATCGACCAGGTCGCGAGTCTCGCGAAGTCTTTGGCAGTGTCCTGAGAGAGCGATTAAACGGGCTTCAATTTGAGTGACTGCCAAGGAATTCTCCCGTATTAGGAGATATAGTTTTCCCGTTCCGGCGTCTCCGTTGCCCTTGGTTAACTCCTCTTCGCGCAGGGCAAGACGAATTTTAGCTTCAGTGAGTTCAGCCTTTGCCTTGCTTAGATCGGTATATGGGGCAGTACCCATTTTATACTGTCCTTCCAAAATCTGCAACGCTTCAGTTTTTTCGATTACAAGCGATTTCAAGTTTTTCAATACCGGATCATTGTCCATGTTTTTTTTGACATTCTCGGCGCCCTCTGCAATCTGCTTGGCTATCGCCTCCTTGCCGCGTACTTTCGATTCCAAATCGATTTGGGCCGTGAAAATTTCCCGTTCGACATTCAACAAACTCGGCACGACGTTTTCCGGACTCATGCCACATCGTTTGTATATTTCATCTCGTAATTGCTTTTGCTCGGATCTAAGTTCGGCTTTCTGATTTTTCAGGACATCCAACTGTTTTGTCAATTTATTAAGGGTTTCCTCTACGTATTTATTCCAGTTATTTTTATCAACGATGTCCGACTCATTTTCTGCTTCCCCAGCCTTTCCTTGTTCTTTAGCGGGCACCGCGGCCGTCGATCCCTGTTGAGCCGGAGATAATCCCACTAGACAAACAAGTAAAAACAACCCCGCCGGCAAAACATATTTCACTGTGCGGTTCATAATAAAAATCTCCCAATGTTTTAAAGGGTTTTTAATAAGCCGTCATAACAAAATAAGTTGCCCCGTTGTAACCAGGAGGACAGGCATTCTTGCCTGTCTTTTCCGGCCAGACAGGAATGTCTGGCCTCCTAATTAGGGTAGTTTATTTTGTTACGACTCCTAACAAACGCATCTGGGCGGCAATTCAACCGCCATGCCCAACATAACAAAAACCTCCCGGCACAAGTGCCGGGGCTATACTAATCCCTAATCCCTAATCCCTAATCCCTAATCCCTTCCATGCCATCCAAGCGCTCTTTGGCCTTTTCGGCCCAAACGGTTTGCGGAAAGGTTTTTATCACCAGGCCGTAATTTTCACGGGCGGACTGTTTATACGCGGGCATTTTGGTTTCTTGATCGGCGCACAGCAGCATGGTCGCTGCCGTTTGCGACAACTGTTCGTCGAGCAATTCGCGGCCCGTCGGTCGCAAAAGCCGCTCATCAGCCTCGGCCTTCAGCCGATTGCATCGTTCAACTGCAAGCAACAGCTCGATTATTTGTTCTTGTCGTTGGATCTGC
This sequence comes from Thermoguttaceae bacterium, assembly GCA_050012815.1. GTDB lineage: Bacteria > Planctomycetota > Planctomycetia > Pirellulales > Thermoguttaceae > JBEKIK01. Next base: position 5,738 of record JBEKGL010000095.1, on the reverse strand, counting down.
TCATCGAGTTTGGCGAGTTTTTCCTTCAAGGCGGCGACATCAGCCGCCGGAGCCGGCGAAACACCCGCGATGGTTGTTTTGTCCATCCCATTCCAAAGCCACGACGCCCGCCATGCCGCGACAACGCATAAAAGCACCACTGCGGTTGCGGCGGCGGCCATTCGGCGCCGTCGTCGTCGCCGGTACAGCAATCGCGCCAGGCTCGACAACTCGGCCGCGCCGGCCCCCGGCGGAGCAGCCCCGGCATCGGCCTTTTCGATCAACGTTCGCAAGCGGTCGTCGTGCATAATCTTTTATTATTGGAGTTTTGCTAATTTCTCCCCTCTACCTTTGGGAGAGGGGCAGGGGGTGAGGGAAGGCAGGACTTTTTTCTGCAATCAACCCTCACCCTAACCCTCTCCCAAAGGGAGAGGGGAGTATTCTGATTACTCCATCATATCGGCCAAAATTTTTTCCAACTGCCGCCGGGCACGGTGCAATCGCACTTCCACCGTATTCCGCCGAACGCCGAGCACCTCGGCAATTTCGTCGATGCTCAACTGATCCAGGTAGTGCAGCACAGTCGTTTCGCGATACACGGGTTCCAAACTCCGGATGGCCGAGCGAACTCGCTGGGCTTGTTCTTCTTTATCCAATAATTGGTCGGCCGGGGTTTGCGACCGGTTTCCAGACGCACCGCGCATCCAACCCAGCCAACGCGCCCGCACTGCTTCTCGGCGTAGCCGGCTGCGGCACTTGTTCACCGCTATCCGCTTGAGCCACAATTCCACGCTCGAGCGGCCGCGGAACCGCGTCCAGCCCGTCCAGGCGGCCAAAAAAACATCCTGCACCGCGTCTTCGATCCCGTCCCGCCAGCCCAGCAGCCGATAGACCAGCAAACGGATCCGCTGGTGATGCTCGGCCACGGCCCGATCAAATTCCTCTTCGCCCGCCGCGGACGGCCGCCGGGAAGGGCTCGTACTCCGGTCATTCGCCCGTTTATCGGGCTGCATTTGCGGATCGGACATTAATCTAAGGCCGGCTTGGATGTTTTTTGTGGTGCGGCAATTGTTGTCGTTTTATTATAATAGACGCGAATGTAAGTGATTTCTTACCGGATGGGCATTGTTTTATCCAGACACCCCACCCCCGGTTCTCCAATTGCCTCAAATTGCCAAGTCGCGTCAGTTTCTTACCTAATTATTGCAATATTCCCCTTGCCGGAATACGGCTGTTTAGGTATTTCTACGCGACCCGGTAGAACTCTGTAATGACACGATGCGTATGTGTGTTTTAGCGGGACTCTTCAGTACTAACTCTTGTCTCGCCGTTTGAAGATTTGCCGACTTATGCCGAAAGGGCCAAGGATGGCCGAACTGCGAATGGAATCACACGTTGCTAAAGGTTTTGTGCCCTTTTGTAAGGCATTATTGACCCTGCTGGCATTGGGATTTTGCCAGGCCACACAGAGCAGGGCCCAATACGTATCCGCGCCGGTCAGCGGGCCGGCTCTATCCGCGCCGGCATCAGCGCAGGCACCCGCACAGGTTCAATCGGAGCCCGCAAAAGAATTGGTGGTCGAGGTGCGCGTAGTGGGCAACACCTTGCCGGTGGAAAAGATCAAGCCCTTTATCCGCACTCGGGCGGGCCGGCCGTTTGATAAGGAAATGGTCGCGGAAGACGTCCGCCGCTTGGACAATTCAAAAATGTTCGTCAACGTGGAGACTTTTTTCCAACTCACCCCCAGCGGACGAATCGTAATTTTCAAGGTGCTGGAACGGCCCATGCTGATCGACGTGCAGTTCGTCGGCAACAGCAAGGTCTCGAAGAAAAAGCTGCAAAAAGAGGCAGGGCTGAAGGCCGGCGATCCCCTGGACCCCTTCGCCGTCGAAGAGGCCCGCCGCAAAATCGAGGAATACTACCGCACAAGCGGTTACGACAAAGCCCGCGTCACACTCCTGCAAGGCGACAAACCCCAGGACCACAAAGCGGTTTTTCTGGTCAACGAAGGCGTGAAACGAAAAGTTCAGTATGTCACCTTCGTGGGAAACACCATCGCCTCCGACGCACGGCTCCGCACGCAAATCAAAACTCAACATCCCATTTTATATCTCTTCAAGGGCGAACTCGACGGCAAGGAACTCGACGAGGACGTCCAGCGCCTGACCGCCTATTATCGCGGACTGGGCTTCTTCCGCGCACGAATCGGACGCGAGGTGCGCGAGTACAACGCCAGTGAAGATGGCGATCCGGACGTGATGGCCTCCAGGGCCTGGCGTACCGTGGACCAGTTCGAGACCGTGCAATGGATAGTCGTTAAATTCATCATCGACGAGGGACCTCGCTACAAAATCGGCAACGTCTCCGTATCCGGCAATGGCAAATACACCAGCGAGGAATTGCTCGCCGATCTAAAACTCAAAAGCGGCGACTATTTCAACCAGGCAAAAATGACCACCGACATCACCGCCCTCCAGGATAAATACGGGGGCGTGGGCTATGCTTTCGCCGACGTTAAGGCCGATCCCCGCTTCCTGGAAGAACCCGGCACCCTCGATCTGGTCTACAAGATCAAGGAAGGCGACCAATACCGCGTGGGCAAATTCGACGTGCAGATCAAAGGCGAATACCCCCATACAAAAATCACCACGGTCATAAATCGAATGTCGCTGCATCCCGGCGACATCTTCGATATCCGCGAAGTCCGCGCAAGCGAGCGGCGACTGCGGGCCTCGCAACTCTTCGAAAGCAATCCGGCCAACGGTAGCGTGCCCAAGATCGTTTACAGCCCCCCGGATAAAGAAAACGACGAAGACGACAATCCCACCCAACTCGCCCGCAAGCCGAAATCTCAGCCGAAGTTCCGCAGCCAAAGTCCCGATCCAAACCCCGGCGCATGGCACGCCCAGCAGGAGAACGCCCCACAGCCGCAACGCGATCGCCAAATCACTCTGGTGCTCGATGCCACCGCGGCCAATCCCCAGGCCTGGCAACGATTGCCCGTGGAATCGCCGCACACGCCCGATACGCGGCAATATTATCAGCCATCCGCGCCCGAGACCCAAAATCGGCCCCAACCGGCGCCCGTTCAGGAAACAAATCAACAATCTGAGGTGATCATCCGCGGTCAATATACTGCCGACCCCGGACGCTCCACGCCCGCGGTCTTTCAGCGGCCTATATGGGGCGGCACTCGCCCCACCGCGGCAACCGCGGCTTCCATGCAGGCAGGATCGACGGATTCCAGTTCGGCTTCAACCCAGTATTCATCCGCCACGCCCGCCCAGACGAATGTTTATCAAGGCGGATCTGCATATTCCCAACAACAGTATCCGCAACAACAGTACTCCCAACAACAGTACTCCCAACAACAGTATCCGCAACAGCAGTATCCGCAACAACAATATTCTCAATCAAATAACAACCAATATTCCACAACCCAAGCCGAATCCATCCCGCCCGGCACTGTGAATAGCGCCCAACCGTCCGCACAACAACCTTCCGCGCCTTGCCCTTACAATGCCGCCGGAGCGATGCCCCCGCCGGACAGGATAGCCGAACCGATCCTCGCCCCCGGCTCTCCGTTTAACCCCCTCTCGCTCGATCCCACCGATCCCACCCGCCTGCTGCCCATAAACGTAACGGCCATGGAAACGCAAACCGGCCGATTCATGTTCGGCGTGGGCGTAACCTCCGACGCCGGCCTGACCGGCACGATTAAGATCGAGGAGCAGAACTTCAACCTGTTCAACTTTCCCCGCAGTTGGGACGACATTAAAAATTTCACCGCCTGGCGCGGAAACGGACAACGGTTGGTCATCGAGGCCTATCCCGGCACATCGGTTCAGCGCTATGCGGTCACTTTCCAAGATCCGTATCTTTTAGATTCGCGCGTAAGTATGGGCTTAAGCGGCTTCTATTACAGCCGCGCCTACACCGAATGGTACGAAACGCGGGTGGGCGGACGCGTGGCCTTGGGATACCAATTCAGTCCTGATTTGTCCGGAAATATCGCCTATCGCGGCGCACGAGTAGGCATAAGCCAACCCCTCGACTCGAGCATTCCCGACCTGGCCGAGGCCGTGGGAGATAACGCCCTGCACGGGTTCCAGGCGGCCCTTGCGCACGACACCCGCGATAATCCATTCCTCGCCACGGAAGGTCATTTGATTCAGGCGTCGATCGAGCAGGTCATCGGAACGTGGCAATATCCCCGCGCCGAAATCGATCTCCGCCAACACTTCACCATGTACGAACGACCCGACGGTTCCGGGCGCCACGTGCTAAGCCTCAGCGGGTCGGTGGGCTACACCGGCGACAACACGCCCGTATACGACCGTTACTTTGCCGGCGGTTTCTCCACTATCCGCGGTTTCGCCTTCCGCGACGCTTCGCCCATGAAATGGGGTAGTAATGTCAATGATATGGTCGTTGTCGGCGGCGACTTCCAATTGCTCGCCTCCGCCGAGTACATGTTCCCCATTACCGCCGACGACATGCTACGCGGAGTGGTCTTCTGCGACACGGGCACGGTCGAGCCGACCATCAAGGAATGGAGCAACAAATATCGCGTGGCCCCGGGTTTCGGCCTGCGGATCTCGGTCCCCGCCATGGGACCGGCGCCTCTCGCCTTCGACTTCGCCTTCCCGATCGCCTGGAATCCCGGCGATCGCTTCGAGATGTTCAGCTTCTTCGTCGGCTTCGGTCGTTAAAGACTCAGTGGGCAGGGTTCAGTGGGCAGGGTTCAGAACTTAAATTTGGATTTTTGCATATAGCGGAATCCATGTCCCCTCTCCCTTTGGGAGAGGGTTAGGGTGAGGGCTGTGGTTTGCAAAAATCCAGTTAAGTGAAAAACAAAACCCTGAACCCTGAACCCTGAACCCTTAACTCTGAACCCTCTCAATATCCCCGCCTAAAACTCCACTGGCTGAAATCGTGGTAGTAGTTGACGTGCGACACCGAATAAGGCCGAGATTGAGCACCGAAATACCCATAAGGATAAGCGTGCAAACCAGCCTCGCCTTGCTGCGCCGGATACGATTGAATCGCCCTCTCGGCAGCATAGTGCGGCGCTGTCTGGGCAATATCCATGTTCTTCGGATTCACTATATAATATGGCGCAGGGCCGTGGTAACAACCGTGAATCCAACCGTACAACTCAGCACCCGAAAGACACGCCGATGCGGATAGCGCAAAGAATGCCATCGCAAATAAAAACAATAAAATTCGGCGTAGCGGCATCTCGATAGCTCCCTTTGGGCCAAAGGCCCAACAGTTCTCCGAAGACAGGGCAACGCCAAAACACTAGCCCGAAGCGCAAGCGAGAGTAACGCAGTCCTCTCAAGCCAGGGCAATGCTCTGGTTCTCAGAAAGCCTCCCCCGTCTCCCTATCACTCTCTTTTCTTATTCAATCGTGAATTCCAATGTCCAACTATCGGAAAGATTTAACGACTATAGCGTATAATAGCCCAATCAGGTCCCGTGGTAACGGTTAGGCAAAATAGGCAATATCTCATCGCCTAACACAACACCAATCCCCAATCCCTATTCCCTATTCCCTATTCCCCAATCCCTAATCCCTAATCCCTAATCCCTATTATGGATACCGAATCAAACTCACCGTCTGATATCCGGCAATCTTTTCCGCGCCTTTTAGACCGGCCAGTTCGATGAGAAATGCACACCCCACGACCGTTCCGCCGGCCTTCTCCACCAGTCGGCAGCAGGCCTCCACGGTGCCCCCGGTGGCCAACAGGTCG